>NZ_JBHWVI010000038.1:0-52569 GCF_042737005.1 Streptomyces sp. NPDC060027 | reverse complement strand
AGCTTCTGGCGGGGCTCTGGCAGGAGCCGGATGACCACCGGGGGCGCCGATGGTACTGCAGGGGGGACCCTGTGGGAGAGTAGGACGCCGCCGAACTAAAATTAGAGAGCTGGTCCCTGAACTTCGGTTCAGGGACCAGCTCTTTTTTGTTTTGCGACACTTGCAGTTCACGTTGCGCGACAAATATCCACGGCATGAGTACTGCTGCAATGCTCAGGGCCGCGGGCGTCGGAGCCGGTGACGAGGTCATCGTGCCGGCCTTCGGGAACGTGGAGGTCGCCGAAGCCGTGACCCAGGCCGGTGCCACGGTCGTCTTCGCCGACATAGACCCGTTGACGTATTGCCTCGACCCTCGTGCGGTGGAGGCCGCCGTAACGCCCCGGTCGGTGGCGGTCGTTGTCGTGCACCGCTTCGGGCGGACGGCCGACATGGTGCGGCTGCGGGAGATCGGACAGCGGCACGGGCTGCTGGTGCTGGAACAGGGCGAGTCCGAAGCGCCGTACGACGAGGTCGCGCAGCGCAGGCAGCGGGCCGCTTACCTCGACGGACGGCTGAGCGGCGTACGGACGCCGGACAGCGGTGACGGGCACACCTACCAGCAGTACGTCGTGCGGGTGCCGGGCAATGGGCGGCCGGACCGGGACGCGTTCGCACGCGCCGTGCGGGCCAGGGGAGTTGACTGCCGGGTGCCCGTGAAGACGCCGGTCCACCGCATGCCCGGGTTCCGACGGGACGTACACCTTCCCGAGACCGAGCGGGCCGCGGACGAGACTCTCGCGCTGCCTGTGGACGGGACGTTGACGAAGCGGGAGATGCAGCGGATCGTCTCCGCCTGCAACGCGCTCGGCGGCTTGCTGCAGCCGGCCTTCTGATCCGGCCGGACGGGTCGGTGCGGACTGGTTGGGAGCACGGTTCGGTTCGGGGTATGATCTATTTCGTTGCCGCGAGGGAAACCTCGACAGGGTGACAGGCCCCCCTAGCTCAGTCGGCAGAGCGTCTCCATGGTAAGGAGAAGGTCAACGGTTCGATTCCGTTGGGGGGCTCCAGCAGAAAAGGCCTCCGCCCTTGTGGGCGGGGGCCTTTCGCATGTCCGGGGCCGGACGGGACCTCAGTCCGTCTGGAGGCCCGGAACACGCATCGCCAGGATCGCCATGTCGTCCGACGGGGCGTCGGAGGCGAAGCGTTCCACCGCGCGCATGATGCGCGCGGCGACGGCGCCGGCCGTCAGACCCGTACACGTGGTGAGGACGTCCGCGAGGCCGTCGTCACCGAGCATGCGGGTGCCCTCGCGGCGCTCCGTGACGCCGTCCGTGACGCAGAGCAGGACATCGCCCGGATCCAGCGTGACCGTCTGCTCGTACAGCTCCAGGTCCTCCATGACACCGAGGAGCGGCTGCGGTTCGGCCGCCGGCTCGACCGTGCCGTCCTGGCGCAGGCGCAGCGGCAGCGGGTGGCCGGCGCAGACGACCTTCAGGACGGCGCTGCCGTCCTCCTGGGGCCACAACTCGCCGTAGAGGAGGGTCAGGAAGCGGCTGCGGGCGCCCTCGTCGAGGATCGCGGAGTTCAGCCGCTCCAGGACCGCGGGGCCGCCGTAGCCCTCGCGGGCCAGCAGGCGGAGTGCGTGCCGGGCCAGGCCGGTGACCGCCGCCGCCTCCGGGCCCGTACCGCATACGTCGCCGATGGCGAAGCCGTAGGCGCCGTCGCGGATCGGGAAGAGGTCGTAGAAGTCGCCGCCGACCTCGTTGCCCTCGCCTGCGGCTCGGTAGATGACCTCGACCTCGACGCCCTCGATCTGGGGGAGTTCCGGGGGCAGGAGGCTGCGCTGGAGGGACTGGCTGATGGCCGTGCGCTCCGAGTACAGGCGGGCGTTGTCCAGGGCGAGGGCCGCTCGCCGGGAGAGGTCCTCGGCCAGCTCCAGGATCTCCTGGCGGAAGTGTTCGTCCGACGGCTTGCCGAGGGTCAGCATGCCGATGACGCGGTTGCGGGCCACCAGGGGGAGGACGACGGTCTCGCCGCCGACCGCCGCGGCCGTCGCCAGCGTCGTACCGATGCCGGAGGTCATCGAGGCCTGCTGGCCGAGGCCCAGGCTGCGCATGGAGGTCCGCAGGGCGGCCTCGTGGGCCGCCGCGGCGGGTGCCGACCAGACGCGGGCGCCCGGGGTCGGCACCGGGTCCGGCGGGGCGATCTTCGAGAGCAACGCCTTGAGGCCGTCGATGCGTTCCTCGTCCTCGTGCAGGACGTACGAGAGGTACGGCTCGGAGGCCTGGTCGGCGATCGTGTAGACGGCGCACCAGGTGGCCAGCGTCGGAACCGTCATCTGGGCCATGAGGGCGAGCGTCTGGTCGCGGTCCAGGGTGCCGGCGAGCAGGTCGGAGGCCTCGACGAGGAAGGACAGCGAGCCGCGGCGCAGGCGTTCCAGCTCGCCGAGACGGGCCGACTCCACGGCGAGGGCGATGCGGTCGGCGGCGAACTGGAGGCGCAGGGCCTCCTCGTTGGAGTAGCGGCCCGGGGATTCGGCGGCGACACCGAGGGAGCCGGTGAGGCGGCCCTCCACCTTCAGCGGGACCGTGACGACCGAACGCATGCCGGTGCCGCCGAGGAGCGGTACGGCGCCGGGGACGACCGTCAGGTCCTCGTGGACGGCGGGCATCCTGGCCGAGCCGTAGCGTCCGGGGCCCGCTTCGACGGGGACGCGGGCGAAGCGCTGGCGCGCGGAGGGCAGGCCCGTGGAGGCGCGCACCTCCAACTCCGTTTCGTCGTCGGTCGCCAGGAGCAGGAAGGCGGAGTCGCCGTCGAGCATGTCGCGGGCGCGCTCCACCGTGCGCTGTAGCAGGCCGTCGAGGTCGTCCGGGGCCGGTGAACCGATGAAGACCTCGAACGGGTCCGTCGCCTGGCCCTCGGCGTTGCCGCCCGAGTCGGAGGCGGGCAGGCGCAACGGGGTCTGCAGGACGGCGCGTTCGTGGTCGCGCACCAGGAGGCAGACCGTGGAGGGCTCGCCGCCGGTGTCGCGGACCCGCAGGTGCGAGGCGTACACGGGCGTGACGCGGCCGTCGGCGCAGCGGATGCCGTAGCTGCCTTCCCAGCGGGAGAGTTGGAGGGCCTCGACGATGCCGGTGCTGGTGCCGGGGGTGTGCGGCCAGGCCGCGAAGTCGGTGAGGGGTTTGCCGGTGACCTGCTCGGCCGCGTAGCCGAAGAGTTCCTCGGCGTCTTCGTTCCAGGCGTTGATGGAGCCGGTGCGGTCGATCTGGACGACCGCCACGCGCACGCGGCCGTCGGCCAGGGGGAGGAGGTGGGAGGGGAGCGCGGGACCGGCGGCGCGGGTGCCGACCGCGCGCTCGGGGAGTTCGAGCTGGAACCAGACCTGCTTGTGGGTGGGTGTGTACTCGACACCCCAGCGGCCGGCCAGGGCCGCGCAGAGCTGGAGGCCGCGGCCGCCCTCGCGGTCGGGGCTGCCCATGTTGACGGCCGTTCCCTGGAGTGGGATCTCGCGTTCCGGGTAGTGATCCGCCACCTCGATGCGTACGCCGTCGTCGCTGCGCAGACACAGAACGTCGGCGGAGGTGCCCGCGTGCACGACGGCATTGGTGACCAGTTCGCTCGTCAGAACGACGGCGTCGTCGACGATGTCGGCGAAGCCCCAGCCCTGGAGAGTGTCCCGGACGAACGAGCGGGCGGTCGCGACGGACCGTCCCACGGGCTCGAAACTGGCGGCCGCGCGCGCGGTGATCACAGAACTCCTCGTCCGGCTGTCGGCATGCGGGGTTCCGTGGCCGACCCGCTCCTGCGTGGGCAGGGCGTGGTTCCCTGTTGGCCGGGGATCCTGGGGCGTTCCCCCAGGATGCAGTCCGGTGGTCATGGTGCGGTGCCCCTCCGATGCCTGCCCGCTCGTACTCGTGCCACCGCCCAGGCCGGACGGGACCGGCACGGCTGGACAGCCGCATGCAAGGTTACTTACCTTCGCCGCCCCTGCGGATGCCGGTCACCAGTGTTTCCGTCCTGAAGAGTCCGGTGTTTTTGTTCGGACAGGTGTATGTGGTCGCGTCCGGCCAGGGCCGGGCCGCCGTCCCGATGGTGTGCGGACGATGTGCGAAGCTGCCGAACTGTTATGGCCTGGTTCAGCCGGGGTGAAACACTGGGCAGGCTCCAGGAGAAGGTCCCGGGCAGGTCGAGTGCCTCCTCCGCGCACCGAGCAGCAGTACCCGAGTACGCCGAGCAGTATTGGTCGACCCTTGCGGGAGGGACACAGTGGAGTCTGGCGCAGCGACGCGGGGCAGTAGGACGCGCGCGAAAGGCGGACAGTCCCTGAAGAGCGGGCGCACACCGCGCAATGGCACCACCGAAGTGGACACGGCGGCCCTGAACCGGTTGCTGGCGGCCCTGGTGTCGATGCGGGACGGCAACTTCCGCAAGCGGCTCACCGTTTCCGGTGACGGTGTGATGTCCGAGATCTCGGCGGTCTTCAACGAGGTCGCCGACCGGAATCTGCATCTGACGGGTGAACTGTCGCGGGTGCGGCGCGTGGTGGGCCGTGAGGGAAAGCTCACGGAGCGGCTGGAGACGGGTACCAGCGAGGGGTCCTGGGCGGCCGCGATCGACGCTTCGAACGCGCTGGTCGACGATCTCGTGCGACCCGTCTCCGAGGTCGGCCGGGTACTGTCCGCTGTCGCGGAGGGCGATCTGTCGCCGCGGATGGACCTGCGCGCGCAGGCCGCGGACGGCAACGGTCATCCGCTGCGCGGTGAGTTCCTGAAGGTCGGGCGGACCGTCAACAATCTGGTCGACCAGCTGTCGACGTTCACCGACGAGGTCACGCGGGTGGCCAGCGAGGTGGGTACCGAGGGCAAGTTGGGCGGACAGGCCCGGGTGCGCGGTATGTCCGGTTCGTGGAAGGACCTCACGGACTCGGTCAACACGATGGCGTACCGGCTCACCGCCCAGGTGCGTGACATCGCTCTCGTGACGACGGCCGTCGCCAAGGGTGACCTGTCGCGGAAGGTCACGGTTCACGTGGCCGGCGAGATGCTGGAGCTGAAGAACACCGTCAACACGATGGTGGACCAGCTGTCCTCCTTCTCCTCCGAGGTGACACGCGTCGCGCGTGAGGTGGGTACCGAGGGTGAGCTGGGCGGTCAGGCGCAGGTGCCCGGTGTGGCCGGCGTGTGGAAGGACCTCACCGATTCGGTGAACCTCATGGCCGGCAATCTCACGGCCCAGGTGCGCGGGATCGCGCAGGTGACCACGGCGGTCGCGAGCGGTGACCTGTCGCAGAAGGTGACCGTGTCGGCGCGCGGCGAGGTCGCGCAGCTCGCCGAGACGATCAACCAGATGACCGAGACGCTGCGGACGTTCGCCGACGAGGTCACCCGTGTCGCCAACGAGGTCGGTGGCGAGGGCCGGCTCGGTGGGCAGGCGAACGTGCCGGGAGCGGCGGGAACGTGGAAGGACCTCACGGACTCGGTCAACACGGTCTTCCGGAACCTCACGACCCAGGTGCGTGACATCGCCGCGGTGACGACGGCGGTGGCCAACGGCGATCTGTCGCAGAAGGTCAGCGTCGAGGTCGCGGGCGAGATGCTGGAGCTGAAGAACACCGTCAACACGATGGTCGACCAGCTGTCGTCGTTCGGTGTCGAGGTCACGCGGGTGGCGCGTGAGGTCGGCGTCGAGGGTGAACTGGGCGGCCAGGCGCAGGTTCCGGGAGTGGCCGGCACCTGGAAGGACCTCACGGACTCCGTCAACACGGCGTTCCAGAACCTGACCGGGCAGGTGCGCAACATCGCGCAGGTGACCACGGCGGTCGCGAACGGTGACCTGTCGCAGAAGGTGACCGTCGAGGTCGCGGGCGAGATGCTGGAGCTGAAGGTCACCGTGAACACCATGGTGGACCAGCTGTCGAGCTTCGCCGACCAGGTGACCCGGATGGCCCGTGACGTGGGTACGGAGGGCCGGCTCGGCGGTCAGGCCCGGGTGGACGGCGTGTCCGGCACCTGGAAGGAACTCACCGACTCCGTCAACTTCATGGCGGGGAACCTGACTTCGCAGGTACGCCAGATCGCGCAGGTGACCACGGCGGTGGCCCGGGGTGACCTGTCGCAGAAGATCGACGTGGACGCGCGCGGCGAGATCCTGGAGCTGAAGAACACCATCAACACGATGGTCGACCAGCTCTCCGCGTTCGCCGACCAGGTGACCCGGGTGGCCCGTGACGTGGGTACGGAGGGCCGGCTCGGCGGTCAGGCGCAGGTGCCCGGCGTCGCCGGTGTGTGGCGTGACCTGACCGACTCGGTGAACGGCATGGCCGGCAACCTCACCGCGCAGGTGCGCAACATCGCGCAGGTCGCGACCGCGGTGGCCCGGGGTGACCTGTCGCAGAAGATCGACGTGGACGCGCGCGGCGAGATCCTGGAGCTGAAGAACACCCTCAACACGATGGTGGACCAGCTCTCGAACTTCGCCGAGCAGGTGACGCGGGTGGCCCGCGAGGTGGGCACCGAGGGCATCCTCGGCGGGCAGGCCGAGGTGCAGGGTGTCTCGGGCACCTGGAAGGACCTCACCCAGTCCGTGAACTTCATGGCGAACAACCTGACCATCCAGGTGCGCAACATCGCCGAGGTCACGACCGCGGTCGCCATGGGAGACCTGTCCAAGAAGATCACCGTCGACGCCAAGGGCGAGATCCTCGAACTGGTCACCACCGTCAACACGATGGTCGACCAGCTGTCGTCGTTCGCCGAGCAGGTGACCCGGGTGGCCCGCGAGGTGGGCACCGAGGGCCAGTTGGGCGGGCAGGCGCGGGTGCCCGGGGTGACGGGCATCTGGAAGGACCTGAGCGACAACGTCAACCTGATGGCCTACAACCTGACCATGCAGGTGCGGAACATCTCGCAGGTGGCGGCGGCCGTCGCCAACGGCGACCTGACCCGGCTGGTGACGATCGAGGCGCGCGGCGAGGTCGCGCAGCTCGCCGACACCTTCAACACCATGGTGAAGACGCTGAGTTCGTTCGCCGAGCAGGTCACCAAGGTGGCCCGCGAAGTGGGTACGGACGGCATCCTCGGCGGTCAGGCGCACGTCCCGGGAGTCGCCGGTACGTGGAAGGACCTCACCGAGTCGGTGAACGGGATGGCGTCCAACCTGACCGGTCAGGTGCGCAACATCGCGATGGTCACCACGGCCATCGCCAAGGGCGACCTGACCAAGAAGATCGACATCGACGCGCGCGGCGAGATCCTGGAACTCAAGACGACCATCAACACGATGGTCGACCAGCTGTCGTCGTTCGCCGAGGAGGTCACCCGAGTGGCCCGCGAGGTGGGCACGGAGGGGCAGCTGGGCGGTCAGGCGCGCGTACGTGACGTCGACGGCACCTGGCGCGACCTCACCGAGTCGGTGAACGAGATGGCCGGGAACCTGACCCGTCAGGTGCGTGCCATCGCGCGCGTGGCGACCGCGGTGACCCGCGGCGACCTGAACCTGAAGATCGACGTGGACGCCTCCGGCGAGATCCAGGAACTCCAGGACTACATCAACAAGATGATCGCCAACCTGCGCGACACCACCATCGCCAACAAGGAGCAGGACTGGCTGAAGGGCAACCTGGCCCGGATCTCCGCCCTGATGCAGGGCCGCCGCGATCTCGACGACGTGGCCTCGCTGATCATGAGCGAGCTGACGCCGGTCGTCTCGGCCCAGCACGGCGCGTTCTTCCTCTCGATGCCACTGGTCGACGGCAAGGACGCGGGTACCGAGGACGAGGAGGCGTACGAGCTGCGCATGCTCGGGTCGTACGGCTACTCGATGGGCTCCATGCCGACGTCGTTCCGCCCCGGTGAGGCGCTGATCGGGACGGCGGCCCAGGAGAAGCGCACGATCCTCGTGGAGAACGCGCCGAGCGGCTACCTGAAGATCTCCTCCGGTCTCGGCGAGGCACCTCCGGCGCAGGTCATCGTGCTTCCGGTGCTCTTCGAGGGGACCGTGCTCGGCGTCATCGAGCTGGCGTCCTTCACGCCGTTCACGCAGATCCAGCGGGACTTCCTGAACCAGATCGCCGAGATGATCGCGACGAGCGTCAACACCATCTCCGTCAACACCAAGACGGAGGTGCTGCTCCGGCAGTCGCAGGAGCTCACCGAGCAACTGCGGGAGCGGTCGGCGGAGTTGGAGAACCGGCAGAAGGCGCTCCAGGACTCGAACGCCGAACTGGAGGAGAAGGCCGAGCTGCTGGCCCAGCAGAACCGCGACATCGAGGTCAAGAACACCGAGATCGAGGAGGCGCGGCAGGTCCTGGAGGAGCGCGCCGAACAGCTCGCGGTCTCCATGCGCTACAAGAGCGAGTTCCTGGCGAACATGTCGCACGAGCTGCGTACGCCGCTCAACTCCCTGCTGATCCTGGCCAAGCTGCTCGCCGACAACGCGGACACGAATCTCACGCCGAAGCAGGTCGAGTTCGCCGAGACGATCCACGGCGCGGGTTCCGACCTGCTCCAGCTGATCAACGACATCCTCGACCTGTCGAAGGTCGAGGCGGGCAAGATGGACGTGTCGCCGACCCGTATCGCGCTCGTCCAGCTCGTCGACTACGTGGAGGCGACGTTCCGGCCGCTGACCGCGGAGAAGGGGCTCGACTTCTCCGTGCGGGTCTCGCCGGAACTGCCCGCCACGCTGCACACCGACGAACAGCGCCTGCTCCAGGTGCTGCGCAACCTGCTCTCCAACGCGGTGAAGTTCACCGACTCCGGAGCGGTCGAGCTGGTGATCCGGCCGGCCGGGGCGGACGTGCCGGTGGCCATCCGTGAGCAGCTTCTGGAGTCGGGGTCGCTGCGGGACGCGGACGCCGATCTGATCGCGTTCTCCGTGACCGACACCGGGATCGGGATCGCCGCCAGCAAGATGCGGGTGATCTTCGAGGCCTTCAAGCAGGCGGACGGTACGACGAGCCGCAAGTACGGCGGTACGGGTCTGGGCCTCTCCATCTCGCGGGAGATCGCCCGGCTGCTGGGCGGCGAGATCCACGCGCAGAGCGAGCCGGGCCGCGGCTCCACCTTCACGCTGTATTTGCCGCTGCACCCCAGCGAACTGCCGCCGCAGGGCTACGGGCAGCTCGCGCCGGCGCTGGAGGCGGGGGAGCTGCTGGCCTCCGAGGCGGAGCTGCAGGACATGGGGATGCCGGCCGAGGTGAAGTCGTACCAGGAGACGCAGAACGGTCCCGCCGCGCTCTTCAGGAGGCGCCGCAGGGCGCTGCCCACGGCCGAGCAGCGCGGCGCCGTCGCCGGTCGGCCGGACGATGCCGCGGGCGCGGCTCAGGAGCCGTGGGCGGTCGCGGGCCAGCAGGACGCGGGACCGCAACAGCGCCAGGGCATCCGGTTCGAGGGCGAGAAGGTACTGATCGTCGATGACGACATCCGCAATGTCTTCGCGCTGACCAGCGTCCTCGAGCAGCACGGTCTGTCGGTGCTGTACGCCGAGAACGGCCGCGAGGGCATCGAGGTCCTGGAGCAGCACGACGATGTGACGGTCGTTCTGATGGACATCATGATGCCCGAGATGGACGGCTATGCCACGACCACGGCGATCCGGCGGATGCCGCAGTTCGCCGGGCTGCCGATCATCGCGCTCACGGCGAAGGCCATGAAGGGCGACCGGGAGAAGGCGATCGAGTCGGGTGCCTCCGACTATGTGACCAAGCCGGTCGATCCCGATCACCTGCTCTCCGTGATGGCGCAGTGGATGCGTGAGGGGTGACACACTCGGAAGTGGTGGCGCGGGCCGTCGCGCGGTGCCGGACACGGGGACACCGTGCGGCACGGCGGCCCGGCGTCGGATAACCGACTGTGCCCGAAGCCGTGTAGAGGCGCGGGATACGGGGAACCTTCTGGTCTCCCGCCGCGTTTCTGCTACGTGCACAGTGACATCGCGGTGACAGGGTGTGGCGACAGGCGGGGTGCAGCTACCATGACCGGCACAAGGACGGGCGGCGCAAGGGAGTCGTCCCCTGGGGCGGCGCCCGGTGCTTCCCCAAGTCCTGCGGACAGGGGAGGCCCCATGCCGGGGCGAGGAGGGCGGGCCATGGTGCAGAAGGCCAAGATCCTCCTGGTCGATGACCGGCCGGAGAATCTGCTGGCGCTGGAGGCGATTCTCTCGGCGCTCGATCAGACACTGGTGCGGGCATCGTCCGGGGAGGAAGCGCTCAAGGCGCTGCTCACGGACGACTTCGCGGTCATTCTGCTGGATGTCCAGATGCCGGGCATGGACGGTTTCGAAACGGCCGCGCACATCAAGCGGCGGGAGCGGACCCGGGACATCCCGATCATCTTCCTCACCGCGATCAACCACGGCCCGCATCACACCTTCCGGGGTTACGCGGCCGGCGCGGTGGACTACATCTCCAAGCCGTTCGACCCGTGGGTGCTGCGCGCGAAGGTCTCCGTGTTCGTCGAGCTCTACATGAAGAACTGCCAACTCCGGGAGCAGGCGGCCCTGCTGAGGCTCCAGCTGGAGGGTGGCGGCAAGGCGGCGCTCGGCGACGCCAAGGAGCCCGCCGGACTCCTCGCCGAACTCTCGGCGCGGCTCGCGGCCGTCGAGGAGCAGGCCGAGGCGCTGTCCAAGCAGCTCGACGACGACTCCGCCGACGCGGCGGCGGTGGCGACCGCTGCCCATCTCGAACGCAAACTCACCGGACTGCGCAGGGCGCTTGACGCACTGGAGCCGGGCACGGGGAGCGGGGCACCCTCGGTGCCGTCGCAGAGCTGACGCCCCCGCGGACGGGTCCGTGCCGTGGACGGGCATGAGGACGCGTCAGTTCCGGTCCCCGGTAAGGGCGACACGAACGGGTGAAGCAGTGGGCACACGTGTCCGCTGTCGTCTCCACCGGTAACCTCACACTCATGGCCTCACGTCAGTCCGCAGCCAAGAAGCCGCCCGCGAAGAAGGCGGCCGCTCCGACGAAGGCTCCGGCGAAGAAGGCCCCCGCGAAAAAGGCAGCCGCCAAGAAGGCGCCTGCCAAGAGGGCCGCGGCGAAGAAGCCCGCTCCCGCGCCGGCGCCCAACCCGACCGCGGGCGTGTACAGACTCGTACGCGCCCTGTGGTTGGGACTCGCTCATGCCGTCGGAGCCACCTTCCGTGGCATAGGGCGGGGCGCCAGGGGGCTCGACCCGGCGCACCGCAAGGACGGACTCGCGCTCCTGCTGCTCGGCCTCGCGCTGATCGTCGCGGCGGGTACCTGGTCCAGTCTGCGCGGCCCCGTCGGCGACCTCGTCGAGATGCTGGTCACCGGTGCCTTCGGCCGCCTCGACCTCCTCGTCCCGATACTCCTCGGCGTCATCGCGGCCCGGCTCATCCGGCACCCCGAGCAGCCCGAGGCGAACGGCCGCATCGTGATCGGCCTGTCCGCGCTGGTGATCGGCGTGCTCGGACAGGTGCACATCGCGTGCGGCGCGCCCGCGCGCAGCGACGGCATGCAGGCGATAAGGGATGCCGGCGGGCTCATCGGCTGGGGCGCGTCCACCCCACTGACGTACACGATGGGCGACGTCCTGGCGGTCCCCCTCCTCGTGCTGCTCACGATCTTCGGGCTGCTCGTCGTCACGGCGACCCCGGTCAACGCGATTCCGCAGCGGCTGCGGCTGCTCGGCCAGAAGCTCGGCATCGTCCAGGCCGACTTCGACGAGGACGCGTTCGGCGAGGACGACGAGCGCTACGACGAGCAGTGGCGCGACGGGACCCCGGCGAGCCCCCGCAGGCGCTCGCGCCCCCCCGAGGCGTACGACCCCGACGGCGCGGAGCAGGAGGCGCTCACCAGACGCCGGAGCCGCCCGCGGCGCCCCGGCGCGCAGCAGCCCGACATGAACCGGCCGATGGACGCCGTGGACGTCGCCGCGGCCGCCGCCGCGGCCCTGGACGGTGCCGTGCTGCACGGCATGCCGCCCTCGCCCCTGGTCGCCGATCTGACGCAGGGCGTCCGCGTCGAGCGGGACGGGTACGAGGAGACGACACCGGTACCGGCCGCCCGCGCCAAGGCCGTACCGGGCGCCAAGCGGCCCAAGCAGGAGGCTCTGGCGGTCGAGTCCGTCGTGCCCGACCTGACCAAGTCCGCGCCCGACGCCCCGCGCGAGCTGCCCCCGCGCGCGGAGCAGCTCCAGCTCTCCGGGGACATCACCTACTCGCTGCCCTCGCTCGATCTCCTGGAGCGGGGCGGCCCCGGCAAGACGCGCAGCGCCGCCAACGACGCGGTGGTCGCCTCCCTCCAGAACGTCTTCAGGGAGTTCAAGGTCGACGCCGCCGTCACCGGCTTCACGCGCGGCCCGACGGTCACACGCTACGAGGTCGAGCTCGGCCCCGCCGTGAAGGTCGAGCGGATCACGGCGCTCACCAAGAACATCGCGTACGCGGTCGCCAGCCCCGACGTGCGGATCATCAGCCCGATCCCCGGCAAGTCCGCGGTCGGCATCGAGATCCCCAACACCGACCGCGAGATGGTCAACCTCGGTGACGTGCTGCGGCTCGCGGACGCGGCGGAGGACGACCACCCGATGCTGGTCGCGCTCGGCAAGGACGTCGAGGGCGGCTATGTGATGGCCAACCTCGCGAAGATGCCGCACGTCCTCGTCGCCGGAGCCACCGGTTCGGGCAAGTCGTCGTGCATCAACTGCCTGATCACCTCGGTCATGGTCCGGGCGACCCCGGAGGACGTGCGGATGGTCCTCGTCGACCCCAAGCGCGTCGAGCTGACCGCGTACGAGGGCATCCCGCACCTGATCACGCCGATCATCACCAACCCGAAGCGGGCCGCCGAGGCGCTGCAGTGGGTCGTACGGGAGATGGATCTGCGCTACGACGACCTCGCGGCGTTCGGGTTCCGGCACATCGACGACTTCAACGAGGCCATCAGGAACGGCAAGGTCAAGCTGCCCGAGGGCAGTGAGCGCGAGCTGAGCCCGTACCCGTACCTCCTGGTGATCGTCGACGAGCTCGCCGACCTGATGATGGTCGCCCCGCGTGACGTCGAGGACGCGATCGTGCGCATCACCCAGCTCGCCCGCGCGGCCGGCATCCACCTGGTGCTCGCCACGCAGCGGCCGTCCGTGGACGTCGTCACCGGTCTGATCAAGGCCAACGTGCCCTCCCGGCTCGCCTTCGCGACCTCGTCCCTCGCGGACTCGCGGGTCATCCTCGACCAGCCCGGCGCCGAGAAGCTGATCGGCAAGGGCGACGGACTCTTCCTGCCGATGGGGGCCAACAAGCCCACGCGTATGCAGGGCGCCTTCGTCACCGAGGACGAGGTCGCGGTCATCGTGCAGCACTGCAAGGATCAGATGGCGCCCGTCTTCCGGGACGACGTCACCGTGGGCACCAAGCAGAAGAAGGAGATCGACGAGGACATCGGCGACGACCTCGATCTGCTGTGCGCGGCCGCCGAACTCGTCGTCACCTCGCAGTTCGGGTCCACCTCGATGCTCCAGCGCAAGCTGCGCGTGGGCTTCGCCAAGGCCGGCCGGCTGATGGACCTCATGGAGTCGCGCGGGATCGTCGGCCCCAGCGAGGGTTCGAAGGCTCGTGACGTGCTCGTGAAGACCGATGAGCTGGATGGAGTGTTGGCCGTGATTCGCGGGGAAGCAGAAGCGTAGAGCGTTCGGCGGAGGACGACGGGACAGGCCGTTCGCGGTGAACACGTGGCGGGTCACTCAGGGAGTGGGCGACTCGCCGGGCGGATGGCGGAACGTCATGTTCCGCCCCAGGCTGATATGCGAACGTGACTCACCCGTAAGGAGTCGGCGGGCAACCGTTTCTCTTCGCCGCACGTCAAGTTGAGCGAAGGGACGCCAACATGTCCCGGCATCAGGATGACCGGCCATTCTGATGGCGTACAAAGTCCTACCGCCCGGTTGCCCCACCCTTTCGTACCCCCCCTAGACTGAACTTCCAGCACAGGTGGCTACACGCTCGAAAGGCGCCCCCGTGTCCATCGTCAACTCCCCTGACGGCAACTCACCCGAAGACGAGCGTCCGTTCGAAGACGACCGTACGGCCGAGCGGCTCTCGATCGGCCGTGCCCTCCAGCAGGCACGCATCGAGGTCGGTCTGACCGTCGACGACGTCAGTAACGCCACCCGCGTCCGTATCACCATCATCCACGCCATCGAACAGGACGACTTCGCCCCCTGTGGCGGCGACGTCTACGCCCGCGGCCACATCCGGACCCTGGCCCGCGCCGTCCAGCTCGATCCGGCCCCGCTGCTCACGCAGTACGACGCCGACCACGGCGGACGTCCCGCGCCGACGCCCGCCGCCCCGCTCTTCGAGGCGGAACGCATCCGTCCCGAGCGGCGCGGACCGAACTGGACGGCCGCCATGGTCGCCGCGATCGTCGCGGTGATCGGCTTCGTCGGGTTCACCGCGGTCAAGGGCGGGGACGGCGACGACGGCTCGAAGACTCAGGTCGCCGAGGGGTCCACGCCGACCACCAAGAAGTCCGCCTCGCCCAGCACGGCCGCCAGCAAGCCCGCCGACCCGAAGCCCGAGCCGTCCGACAGCGCCATCGCGGCCGCCCCGCAGGACAAGGTGACCGTCCAGGTCAGCGCGGCGGACGGACGCAGCTGGATCTCCGCCAAGGACCACAACGGGCGGATGCTCTTCGACGGACTGCTGAAGCAGGGCGAGTCCAAGACCTTCCAGGACAGCTCCAAGATCAACCTCATCCTGGGGGACGCCGGCGCCATCCAGCTGTACGTCAACGGCAAGAAGATCGAGGACGACTTCCAGCCGGGCGCCGTCGAGCGTCTGACGTACACGAAGGGCGACCCGCAGGTCGGCTAGGGGTCCGAAGGAACAAGCAGGTACGGGGTTGGCCAAGATCGGCCAACCCCGTCGACGTGGGCTGTCGGTGAGACAAAGTAGTCTTGAGCCCATGCCTGAACGCCGTACCGTCGCACTTGTCACTCTTGGCTGCGCCCGTAACGAGGTGGACTCGGAGGAGCTCGCAGGCCGCTTGGAGGCGGACGGCTGGCAACTCGTGGAGGACGCCGAGGAAGCGGACGTCGCCGTCGTCAACACCTGCGGCTTCGTCGAAGCCGCCAAGAAGGACTCCGTCGACGCCCTCCTCGAAGCCAATGATCTCAAGGGGCACGGCAGAACCCAGGCCGTCGTGGCGGTGGGCTGCATGGCCGAGCGGTACGGCAAGGAACTCGCCGAAGCGCTCCCCGAGGCCGACGGCGTGCTCGGCTTCGACGACTACGCCGAAATCTCCGACCGCCTCCAGACCATCCTGAACGGCGGCATCCACGCCTCCCACACCCCGCGCGACCGGCGCAAGCTGCTGCCGATCAGCCCGGCCGAGCGGCAGAGCGCCGGCGAGGAAGTTGCCCTTCCCGGCCACGGCGCCCCCTCGGACCTCCCCGAAGGCGTTGCCCCGGTCTCCGGCCCCCGCGCGCCCCTGCGCCGCCGTCTGGACGGATCGCCCGTCGCCTCGGTGAAGCTGGCCTCCGGCTGCGACCGCCGCTGCTCCTTCTGCGCCATCCCCTCCTTCCGCGGCTCGTTCATCTCGCGCCGCCCCAGCGACGTCCTGAACGAGGCCCGCTGGCTCGCCGAGCAGGGCGTCAAGGAAGTGATGCTCGTCTCGGAGAACAACACCTCGTACGGCAAGGACCTGGGTGACATCCGTCTCTTGGAGACGATGCTGCCCGAGCTGGCCGAGATCGACGGCATCGAGCGCGTGCGCGTCAGCTACCTGCAGCCCGCCGAGATGCGCCCCGGACTCATCGACGTCCTGACGTCGACACCGAACATCGCGCCCTACTTCGACCTGTCCTTCCAGCACTCCGCGCCCGACGTGCTCCGCTCGATGCGCCGCTTCGGCGACACCGACCGGTTCCTGGAGCTGCTCGACACCATCCGCTCCAAGGCCCCGCAGGCCGGGGTGCGCTCCAACTTCATCGTGGGCTTCCCCGGTGAGAGCGAGGCCGACCTCGCGGAGCTGGAGCGCTTCCTCACCGGTGCCCGCCTCGACGCGATCGGTGTCTTCGGGTACTCCGACGAGGACGGCACCGAAGCGGCGACGTACGAGAACAAGCTGGACGAGGACGTCGTCGCCGAGCGCCTCGCGCGTGTCTCCCGGCTCGCCGAGGAGCTGGTCGCCCAGCGCGCCGAGGAGCGTGTGGGCGAGACCGTGCACGTGCTGGTGGAGTCCCTGGACGACGAGGACGGGGCGTACGGCCGCGCCGCGCACCAGGCACCGGAGACGGACGGCCAGGTGCTGTTCACGAGCGGCGAGGGTCTGACCGTCGGCCGTATCGTCGAGGCCAAGGTGGTCGGCACGGAAGGTGTCGACCTGGTGGCCGAGCCGCTGCTCCTCGGCTCGCTCGCGTGTACTGAGGAGGCGGCCAGATGACCGGAGTCCCGGCATCCGCGGCAGGCGGCTCCCCCGGCGCCAAAGGTGCGACGGGCGCTCCCGGAGCATCCGGCGCATCCGGTGCTCCGGGGGACGCGAAGCCGGCCCGGGGCGGGAAGCTGGGCGCTGCGGCCGTCAATCAGGCCAGCCTCTGGAACATCGCCAACATCCTGACCATGATCCGGCTCGTCCTCGTGCCGGGCTTCGTGGCCCTGATGCTGGCCGACGGCGGATACGACCCCGCCATGCGCGCCTGGGCGTGGGCGGCCTTCGCCGTCGCCATGATCACCGACATTTTCGACGGTCATCTGGCACGCACGTACAACCTCGTCACCGACTTCGGGAAGATCGCCGACCCGATCGCCGACAAGGCGATCATGGGCGCTGCGCTGATCTGTCTGTCCGCCCTCGGTGATCTGCCCTGGTGGGTCACCTTCGTGATCCTCGGACGGGAGCTCGGCGTCACCCTGCTCCGCTTCATCGTGATCCGCTACGGGGTCATCCCGGCGAGCCGCGGCGGCAAGCTCAAGACGCTGGCCCAGGGCACGGCCGTCGGCATGTACATCCTGGCGCTGACGGGGGCCCTGGCCACCCTGAGGTTCTGGGTGATGGCCGTCGCGGTCATCCTGACCGTGGTCACCGGGCTCGACTATGTGAGACAGGCCATTGTGCTGCGCAGGCGCGGAATCGCCGAGCGGCGGGCGGCCGCCGCGGAGGCCGAGCGGTGAGTTCCGCGGCCACTGAAGTGGTGCGACTACTCACGGTGAGGGGTGAGACGCTCGCCGTCGCCGAGTCGCTCACCGGTGGTCTGGTGGCGGCGGAGATCACCGCGGTGCCGGGTGCCTCGAAGGTCTTCCGGGGGTCCGTGACCGCGTACGCCACCGAACTGAAGAACGAACTGCTGGGCGTCGACGCCACTCTCCTGGCCGAGCGCGGCGCGGTGGATCCGCAGGTCGCGGCCGAGATGGCGACCGGAGTACGCAAGGCGCTCGGCGCGGACTGGGGGATCGCGACCACCGGCGTCGCCGGTCCGGACCCCCAGGACGGACAGCCGGTCGGCACGGTCTACGTGGCCGTCGACGGGCCCCCCGGATCAACTTTCCTCACCGCTCGTGGCGGGAAAGTGGCGCCGCTGCGGTTGAACGGCGACCGGGCGGAAATCCGTATGGAGAGTGTACGCAGCGTACTCGCGCTGCTCCTCCAAGAGCTCGCGGGCGAACAGACCGGGAATGAGCGGGCACAGGATACGGAACAGAACGGGGGGTTTTGATGTTTGCAGCCCTGAGTGAACACGACATCGCTCCCCGCACGGCCGCGGCGCAAGGCGGTACGGTGGGGCGTGAAGGATGCGGCTACGCGGTCCGAGGAGGGAGCCACCGATGATTCTGCTCCGTCGCCTGCTGGGTGACGTGCTGCGTCGGCAGCGCCAGCGCCAGGGCCGTACTCTGCGCGAAGTCTCCTCGTCCGCCCGAGTTTCACTCGGCTATCTCTCCGAGGTGGAGCGGGGGCAGAAGGAGGCATCCTCCGAACTGCTCTCCGCGATCTGCGACGCGCTGGACGTACGGATGTCCGAGCTCATGCGGGAAGTGAGCGACGATCTCGCCCTCGCGGAGCTGGCACAGTCGGCTGCGGCCACCGAACCGGTGCCCGCACCGGTTCGTCGCCCGATGCTCAATTCCGTATCGGTGACCGGTGTGCCACCGGAACGGGTCACGATCAAGGCGCCTGCCGAGGCGGTCGACGTCGTCGCCGCCTGACGCCCACCAGCTCGCTTCCATGGGCTGAGCACGCGTTTCGAAAGCCCCGGCCGGGGCTTCTCCAGGGAGATCTGGAGGGGTCCGGTCGGGGCTTTCGCGTTGTCCGGGGCCCTGATGGTCGCCGGCGATTCCCTTTCATCCCTGATGGGTCCATTTGCCGGTATTCGACGCGGCCTCCATGGTGGAGGTGCGGCGAGGCCGGTCGGGCGTTGCCGCGGTGAATCGGAGGATGTGGATGTACGTCGTGAAGAGCTCCCTGTCCGACGCGGACCTGAAGATCGTCGCCGAGGCGCTGCAGGGCGCCCTGGTCGACCTGGTGGACCTCTCGCTCGTCGCGAAGCAGGTCCACTGGAACGTGGTCGGGCCCCGCTTCCGTTCCGTCCACCTCCAGCTCGACGAGGTCGTGGACACGGCGCGACTGCACTCCGACACCGTGGCGGAGCGCGCCTCGACCCTGGGCGTTCCGCCGGACGGGCGGGCCGCGACGGTGGCGTCGAGCAGCGGTATCGGAGCGACCCCCGCGGGCTGGATCAAGGACACCGACGCCGTGCGGGCGCTCGTGGAGGCGCTGGGCGCGGTGATCACGCGGATGCGGGAGCGGGTGACCGTCACCGAGGCCCCTGATCCGGTGAGCCAGGACATCTTCATCGGGATCACGGCCGATCTCGAGAAGCATCACTGGATGTTCCAGGCGGAGAACGGGTGACGGCCGGGGAGCCGTTCCGCCCCGGCCCCTTCCGTGTGCCGTCGGTGTGCCCTGCTCGCGCTTGAGATCGGCGGCCCGGTGCCGGGCCGGAGGAGGGTGCCATGCCAGGGCGAATAGTGCGCCGGGGGGCTGCCCTGGTGCTCGGCGCGCTGTGGTGGTGCAGCGTGCTCCGGCTCGCGCTGGCGCCCGACGCCGGGGTGCTCGAAGGGGCGGTCGCGGCGGGCGGATGGGGGCTCAGCCTGCTGCCGGTCCACTGCGTCCCGAAGTCCCGGGCGGTAGGCGCCGTGGGGTCGGACCGATGGCGGGCCTACTGGCGGGACGCCTGGCGCCGACGCGGGAGCGGTAGCGGGCGTGCTTCTGGAGTGGGCTAGGGGCCGGTGGGGTGCGTGGGACGCGGGGGGCCGTGGGGGAGGGGTGCGGTCGGGGCGCTTCGGTGTGAGCCCTGGGGTGAGCCGGCGGTCGGGGGTGCGCGGGTGTGGGCGGGGTTCGCGTGGGTGAGGCCGGGTGTGCGGGGTGGCGGTGGCCGGCTACCAGGGCATGGCGACGCCGCCGTTGGGGCGCAGGATCTGGCCCGTGGTGAATGCCGAGGCGTCCGAGGCGAGGTGCAGCACGGCGTGCGCGATGTCCTCGGGTTCGCCGACACGGCCCAGCGGTGAGAGGCGTGCCATGAACGCCTCCGTCTGTGCCTGCTTCTCACCGTGACGATCGGTCATGGGGGTACGGATCCAGCCGGGCGCCACGGCGTTGACGCGAATGCCGTGCGGGCCGACCTCGGTCGCCAGCGTCTTCGTCAGCTGGACGACGGCCGCCTTGGCCGCGCTGTAGCAGAGCAGGCCCGGGCCGCCGGTGTCGATCGCGCCCGAGGCCATCGTGATGATGCTGCCCCGGGCGCTGTTCGCGATCATGGAGCGCGCCGCCTCCTGGCAGGCGTACAGCACGCCCTTGAAATTGACGCTCAGCACCCGGTCGAGATCCTCGTCCAGGGTCTCCAGGACCGGGCTGCTGTGCATGATCCCGGCGATCGCCGCCATGACGTCGACACGGCCGCACGACGCCACGGCCTGCTGGATCTGGGTGCGGTCGGTGACGTCGAGCGGGTAGGTGCGGGCGGTGCCGCCCTGGTCCTTGATCAGCGTCGTCGTCTCGTGCAGGCCCTGCTCGTCGACGTCCGCGCAGTGAAGGGTGGCGCCCGCCTGCGCGAGCAGGAGCGCGGACGCGCGGCCGATGCCGCCGGCCGCGCCGGTGACGAATGCCGTGCGTCCGGTCAGGTCGTACGCGGGGAGGGCCATGAAGCGACGGTACGAGGGTTTCTGACGGGTCGTCAATTATCTGTACGGACTTGACGCGCGGTCGCGTGAGCCCGATGCCTGTCTCTAGTGGTGCCGTCGGTCCGGGGTCGGGGACGCGTAGCCGGTGGTGCCGTACTCCGGGGTGGTGTGGTGGCCGCCGGGTGGTGGGGTGGGTCCCGTCTGGCATCGAGGGCACCAGTACGTGGGGCGCTCGCGGGAACCGTCGCCCTGGTTCGCCGAGCGGATCCGCGTTCCGCAGCGCAGACAGGGCCGAGAGGCGCGGCCGTACACGAAGAGGTTCTGCTCGCGGCGCCCCGTGGTGACGCGGGCCGGACGGTCGCGGTTGAACTCCAGCAACTTCTTGGCGAGCACCGGCAGCTGGACGGCGAGATCGGTGGGCAGGGCGCCGACGGGGAGCCACGGGGTGACGCCGAGCAGGAAGCACAGCTCGCTTTTGTAGACGTTGCCGATGCCGGCGAGATTCCGCTGGTCGAGGAGGGCCTCGCCGAGGGGGCGGTCAGGATCGCGAAGGAGGTTCGCCAGCGCCTTGCCCGGGTCCCAGTCCGGACCCAGGAGGTCGGGGCCGAGATGACCGACCGCTCGGGCCTCGTCGGTGGTGCGGAGCAGTTCCACTACGGGCAGCCGGTAGCCGACCGCCGTGCGGTCCGTGGTGCCGAGGATGACCCGGATCTGGTGTGCGGGACCGCCGCTCCAGCGCCGGCCGGTCTCGTACACCTTCCACGAACCGTCCATCCGCAGATGCGAGTGCAGGGTCAGACCGCCCTCGATCCGGGTGAGGAGGTGCTTGCCGCGCGGGGTGACGTCCAGGACGGCGCGACCGGTGAGGTCCGCCGTGGCGTGCTGGGGCACCCGCAGGTCGGAATGGGTCAGCACCTGGCCCGCGAGGGCGACGTGCAGCCGCCTCGCGGCCTGCCAGACGGTGTCTCCTTCGGGCATGACTCCAGGGTGGCACGGGTGGGTGGAGCTCGGGGCGGACGCTGGGGGCTGGTGCTCAGGCGCGCAGGCGGAGTCCGCGCGGTGTGGCGATGAAGCCCGCTCCTTCCAGGAGGGTTCCGAGGGGAGAGGTGAGGGCCGAGGTGCCGTTGACGCGCTCGACGGTGACCGTGCCGAGCGAACCCGCGCGGGCGGCGGCGGCCAGGGCCTCCGCCGCGGCACGCAGGCGCGGGTCCTCCAAGACCGAGCTGTCGGGGTCCGTGGGCCAGGCGAGCAGGGTCTTGCCGCCGCGTTCCATGTACAGAGCCAGCTCACCGTCCACCAGGACGACCAGGGAACCTGCCTTGCGGCCCGGCTTGTGGCCCGCCCCGGTCGGGGGTTCGGGCCAGGAGAGGGCCGCGCCGTAGGCGTTCGCGGGGTCGGCGGCGGCCAGTACGACGGCCGGGGAGGTCGTACGGGAACGGGCGCCCGGGAAACCCGGGGCGTTGGGATGGCCGGAACCGTTCGTCGGGTACGGCGAGCCGGCGCGGTGGGGCGGGGTGTTCGGGCGGTGGGGCGCGTCGGGGTAGCGGGAGCCGGCCGAGAAGGCGGAGTCGGCGGAGAAGGTGTGGCCGTGGCCGTCGCTGTCGCCGTCTTCGCCGAAGTCGGGGCTGCCGATGCCCGTCTCGTGTCCGTCGGGATCTGGCGTACCGGAGGCGCCCCGGAAATCCTCGGCGCCCGGGAACGCCGAGAGGTCGGGGAACCCGGGGAGGTCCGCGGGGCCGAGGGCGAATCCCCGTCCGTTCGTCGAGCCGCGGTCGTCAGGAAAACCGTGGGCGCCGGGAGAGTTGTCCGTGAAGGCCGGCTCGGGCAGGCTGTCGCCCCGGTCCCGTGCGTTCGCCGCCGCGCGGAGGCGGTCCACCGCGCCGTCCATCGCGAACTGGGCGGCACCGAGACCCTCGACCACATACCCGCGCCGCGCCTGGCCGCTGTCCTCGAAGGCCGACAGGATGCGGTACACCGCCGAGAAGCCGCCCTCGACGCCCTCCGCGGCCACGGCACCCCGGGTCACCACGCCGTGCCGGTCGAGCAGTGTGCGGGCCAGGGCGTGGGCCCGCACGGTGGGGTCGGGCTCGCGCTCGGGCAACAGGGACCAGCGGCCCGCCACCGTGGGAGGGCCCGTACGCGACTGGGGGCGCGCGCCTCCCGTCAGCGAGCCGTAGCGCCCGCGGGGGACCGCGCGCTTGGCACGGTGCGCCGTGGACCCCGCGGTGCGGCCCGAACCCAGGAGCGAGCGCATCGGTGCGAGCGTGTCGTTCGTGAGGCGCCCGGACCAGGCCAGATCCCAGATCGCGTCGGCCAGTTGCGGATCGGTGGCGTCGGGATGAGTCGTGGCGCGGACCTGGTCGGCGATCTGGCGGAAGAAGAGGCCGTAGCCCCCGGACAGCGTGTCGAGGACCGACTGGTGAAGCGCGGTCGGCTCCAGGGGGTGCGCGGCGGGAAGGAGCAGCGGGGCGGCGTCCGCCAGATACAACGAGACCCAGCCGTCCTTGCCCGGCAGCGAACCCGCTCCGGCCCAGATCACCTCCCCCGCGGCCGTGAGCTCGTCGAGCAGCGCGGGCGTGTAGCCGGCGACCCGGGACGGCAGGACGAGCTTCTCCAACGCCGACGCCGGAACGGACGCGCCCTGCAACTGCTCGACGGCGCGCACCAGTCCGTCGACGCCGCGCAGCCCGTGACCGCTGCCCACGTGTTGCCACTGCGGCAGGAACTGGGCGAGCGCGGCGGGTGGCACCGGCTCGAGCTCATGACGCAGCGCCGCGAGCGAACGGCGGCGCAGCCTGCGCAGCACCGTCGCGTCGCACCACTCCTGGCCGATGCCCGCCGGATGGAACTCCCCTTGGACGACACGGCCGTTCGCGGCGAGCCGGTGCAGCGCGCCGTCGGTGACAGCCGGACCGAGACCGAAACGGGCGGCGGCCGTCGTCGAGGTGAACGGTCCGTGGGTGCGCGCGAACCGGGCGAGGAGATCGCCGAGCGGATCCTTGACCGGTTCGGTGAAGGCTTCCGGGACACCGACGGGCAGCGCCGTGCCGAGCGCGTCACGCAGCCGGCCGGCGTCCTCGATGGCGGCCCAGTGGTCGGCCCCGGCGATCCGGACCCTGATGGCGCGGCGGGCGCTGGCCAGCTCCTGGGCCCACTGCGGCTCCGCGCCCCGCTCGGCCAACTCGGCGTCCGTGAGAGGTCCCAGCAGACGCAGGAGGTCCGCGACCCCCTCCACGTCCTTGATGCGGCGGTCTTCGGTGAGCCACTGGAGTTCGCGCTCCAGCTCAGCCAGGACGTCGGCGTCGAGGAGCTCGCGCAGTTCGGCCTGGCCCAGGAGCTCGGCCAGCAGACGAGAGTCCAGCGACAGCGCGGCGGCCCGCCGCTCGGCGAGGGGCGAGTCGCCCTCGTACAGGAACTGGGCGACGTATCCGAAGAGCAGGGAGCGGGCGAAGGGGGAGGGCTCAGGTGTGGTGACCTCGACGAGCCGCACCTTGCGGGACTCGATGTCGCCCATGAGTTCGGTGAGGCCGGGGACGTCGAAGACGTCCTGGAGGCATTCGCGCACCGCCTCCAGGACGATCGGGAACGAACCGAACTCGCTTGCCACCTGCAGCAGTTGGGCGGCCCGCTGCCGCTGCTGCCACAGGGGGGTGCGCTTGCCGGGGCTGCGGCGCGGGAGGAGCAGGGCGCGGGCGGCGCACTCACGGAAGCGGGCGGCGAAGAGAGCCGAGCTGCCGACCTGGTCCGTGACGATCTGATTGACCTCGCCCTTGTCGAAGGCGACGTCCGCCGCGCCGATCGGCGCCTGCTCCGCGTCCCATTCGGTGCCCGCCTTCGAAGGCGCCTGGTCGAGCAGGTCCAGGCCCATCAGGTCGGCGTCGGGCAACCGCAGCACGATGCCGTCGTCGGCGTGCATGACCTGGGCGTCCATGCCGTACCGCTCGGAGAGCTTGGCACCCAGGGCGAGGGCCCAGGGGGCGTGGACCTGGGCGCCGAAGGGGGAGTGCACGACGACCCGCCAGTCGCCCAGCTCGTCGCGGAAGCGTTCGACGACGATCGTGCGGTCGTCCGGGATGTGACCGCATGCCTCGCGCTGTTCTTTCAGGTACGCGAGGACGTTGTCGGCGGCCCAGGCGTCCAGGCCCGCGGCGAGCAGGCGGAGGCGGGCGTCGTCCTCGGGGAGCGAGCCGACCTCGCGGAGGAAGGCGCCCACCGCGCGCCCCAGTTCGAGCGGACGTCCGAGCTGGTCGCCCTTCCAGAAGGGCAGCCTGCCGGGGACACCGGGCGCCGGGGAGACGAGGACCCGGTCCCGGGTGATGTCCTCGATGCGCCAGGAGCTGGTGCCGAGCGTGAAGACGTCACCCACGCGGGACTCGTAGACCATCTCCTCGTCGAGCTCGCCGACCCGGCCGCCACCCTTCTTGGGATCGGCCCCCGCCAGGAAGACTCCGAAGAGCCCGCGGTCGGGGATGGTGCCTCCGGAGGTGACGGCGAGACGCTGGGCGCCGGGGCGGCCGGTCACCGTACCCGCGACGCGGTCCCACACCACGCGGGGCCTCAGTTCCGCGAAGGCGTCGGACGGATAGCGGCCCGCGAGCATGTCGAGCACGGCCGTGAACGCCGACTCCGGGAGGGAGGCGAAGGGGGCCGCCCGGCGGACCGTGGTGAGCAGGTCGTCGACCTGCCAGGTGTCGAGCGCGGTCATGGCGACGAGCTGCTGGGCCAGCACGTCCAGAGGATTGGCGGGGACCCGGAGGGACTCGATGGAGCCCGTGCGCATCCGCTCGGTGACCACGGCGGCCTGCACCAGGTCGCCCCGGTACTTCGGGAAGACGACGCCGGTGGAGACCGCGCCGACCTGGTGACCCGCGCGCCCCACGCGCTGGAGCCCCGACGCCACGGACGGCGGGGACTCGACCTGGATGACGAGGTCGACCGCGCCCATGTCGATGCCCAGTTCGAGGCTGGAGGTGGCGACCACAGCGGGGAGACGGCCGGCCTTCAGGTCCTCCTCGACCTGGGCCCGCTGCTCCTTGGAGACCGAGCCGTGGTGGGCGCGGGCGATGACGGGCGGCGCCCCCTGAGCCGCGCCCGAGCCACCCATCAACTGGGCCGGGGCATGCGCCTCGTCGAGAGGCTCGCCGGTCGCCCTCTCGTACGCGATCTCGTTGAGCCGGTTGCACAGACGCTCCGCCAGGCGACGCGAGTTGGCGAACACGATGGTCGAGCGGTGGGACTGGACGAGGTCGGTGATCCGCTCCTCGACGTGCGGCCAGATGGAGGGCTTCTCCGCGCCCTCCTTGCCGTCGGCGGCCGGGGACCCGCCCAGCTCTCCCAGGTCCTCCACCGGGACGACCACGGAGAGGTCGAACTCCTTGCCGGACGGTGGCTGGACGATCTCCACCTTGCGCTGGGGCGAGAGATAGCGCGCCACCTCGTCCACGGGACGCACCGTCGCCGAGAGGCCGATACGCCGGGCGGGCTTCGGCAACAGCTCGTCGAGGCGCTCCAGAGTGAGCGCGAGGTGGGCCCCGCGCTTGGTGCCGGCGACCGCGTGCACCTCGTCCAGGATCACCGTCTCGATGCCCGTCAGCGCGTCGCGTGCGGCCGAGGTCAGCATCAGGAACAGCGACTCGGGGGTGGTGATCAGGATGTCCGGCGGGCGGGTGGCCAGCGCCCGGCGCTCGGCGGGCGGGGTGTCGCCGGAGCGGATGCCCACCCTCACCTCCGGCTCCGGGAGGCCGAGCCGCACGGACTCCTGGCGAATGCCGGTCAGCGGGCTGCGCAGATTCCGCTCCACGTCGACCGCGAGCGCCTTGAGGGGTGACACGTACAGAACCCGGCAGCGCTTCCTCGGGTCCGCCGGCGGCGGCGTCGAGGCCAGCTGGTCGAGCGCGGCGAGGAACGCGGCCAGGGTCTTGCCGGAACCGGTGGGGGCGACCACCAGCACGTCCGAGCCCGCACCGATGGCCGCCCATGCCCCGGCCTGGGCCGCGGTGGGCGCGGAAAAGGCCCCCGTGAACCAGCCGCGGGTCGCGGGGGAGAAGCCGTCGAGGGCTCGGTGTGCGGAGCTGACCATGCGTCCATCCTGCACCCGGTCACTGACAATCGCTCTGACCTGCGAGAACGCCTCGGCGAGGCGAGGCGAGGCGAGGCGGGGCGGGGTGCAGGGCGACGCGGGGTGTGGGGTGGGCGACGCGGAGCGGGGCGGGGGAGGAGAGGCCGGGGCGCGATGGGCTTCGGCGGTGGGTCCTGGCGCGGTGGCGGAGAATGAGGACGTGGCAGGTTCGGGGCAGGAGCGGGCACGGCACTGGCAGTACGCGGAGCTACCCGGTGTCGATCTGCTGCGCGCCCGCTACGTCGAGAAGATCTTCGTGCGGCACACCCACGAGAACTTCGTGATCGCCGCCATCACCGAGGGCGTCGAGGTCTTCCACCACGGCGGCGCCGATCAGTACGCCGGCCCGGGTTCCCTGGCACTCGTCAACCCCGACACCCCGCACACCGGGCGCGCGGGCGTTCCCGAAGGCTGGAGGTACGGCGCGGTGTACCCCTCGCCGGACATGGTGGCCGGGATCGCCGCCGAGACGACCACTCTTCGCGGCACCCCCGGATTCACCCGTCCGGTACTCGACGATCCTTACGCTGCGGGCCTGGTCCACCAGGTGCTCCGGGCCGCCGAGGAAGGCAACGCGCTGGCCGCCGACACCCTGCTGCGCGTCGCGGTGACCCGGCTGCTGCGCCTGAACGGAGGTCCGCTGCCGCAGCGGGTCGTGCGCACCGCGGGCGGCCGGCTCGCCGCACGCGCGCGTGGCGTGCTGGAGGAGCGGATGGCCGAGCCGCCGACCCTGGAGCGGCTGGCCGCCGACCTCGGCACCAGCTCGTTCGCGTTGCTGCGCGCGTTCCGGGACGCCTACGGGATGCCGCCCCACACCTGGCTGACCGACGCGCGCGTGCGCCGGGCACGGCACCTCCTGGACGCCGGTTCCGCTCCCGCCGAGGCGGCCGTCGCCGTCGGCTTCACCGACCAGCCGCACCTCAACCGCCACTTCACCCGGATCGTGGGCGTCCCCCCGGGCGCCTACCAGCGCGAGCGCAAGAACGTGCAAGACGTCGCGGGCGGTCTTCTCGTACCGTCCGGTGCGTGGCAGAACAGACAGCTCTCGCAGACATACGCAGTGAAGAAGGCGTAAAACCCGACGCCGCCGTCATCCGCGACGCCCTTGGGGTCGGGGTCGCCGTCGGACTGTCCGGTTTCGCCTTCGGGGTGACCTCGGCCGGCAGCGGGCTCACCCTGCTGCAGACCTGTGCGCTCAGCCTCCTGGTGTTCACCGGGGCGTCGCAGTTCGCGCTCGTGGGGGCGCTCGCGGCCGGGGGCAATCCGCTCACCGCCGCCGCGGGCGCGTTCTTCCTCGGGGTACGCAACGCCTTCTACGGTCTGCGTCTGTCACAGCTCCTCGCCCTCCCGCGCGCGGTGCGTCCGTTCGCCGCGCAGTGGGTGATCGACGAGACGACGGCCGTCGCGCTCGCCCAGCCCACCCGCCGCAGCGTCCGCCTCGGCTTCACCGTCACCGGCCTGTCCCTGTACCTCCTGTGGAACCTCACCACGCTGCTCGGCGCGGCGGGGGCCGAGGCCATCGGCGACACCGACGCGTGGGGCCTGGACGCCGCCGGGCCCGCCGTGTTCCTGGCGCTGCTCGCGCCGATGCTGAAGAGCACCACAGAACGTGCCGTCGCGGGAATCGCCGTCCTTCTGGGGCTCGGTCTGCTGCCCGTGCTGCCCGCCGGAGTCCCCGTGCTGGTGGCCGCCCTGGCCGCCCCCGCCGTTCTCTACGTGACGGGCCGCCGCGGTACGGCCACCGGCGCCGACGTGCCCACCGCCGCCGACGCGCCCACCGGCGCGTCGCACGAGGTACCGCCCGGCGCACTCGGGAAGACACCGGCCGGCGCGCCGAACGACGTATCAAGGGAAGACCGTTGAACATCTGGATCGCCATCGGCGTCACCGCCGTCGGCTGCTACGCCGTCAAACTCATCGGTCTGCTGATCCCCGCCGGCGTACTGGAGCGGCCGCTCGTGCAGCGCCTCGCCGCTCTGCTGCCCGTCGCTCTCCTGGCCGCCCTCACGGCCCAGCAGACCTTCGCCGACGGGAGCGTCCTCGTCGTCGACGCGAAGGCCGCGGGGCTCGCGGCGGCCGCTGTGGCACTGATCCTGCGTGCCCCGTTCCTGCTGGTGGTCGCCGCGGCCGTGGTGGTGACGGCCGGGGTCCGTGCGATGACAGGCTGACTTCCGGGCCCGCCCCGGCCCGGACACCCGGGCGCCCCGGCCCGGACACCCGGGCGCCCCGGCCCGGACACCCGGGCGCCCCGGCCCGGACACCCGGGCGCCCCGGCCCGGCTCCCGGGCCCGCCGTCGCCTCAGTCGATGGGCCGGCCGTACGCCCGGAGCGTGCGCAGTGCCTCGATCGTCACCATGGGACGGCACTCCAGGGCGGTGCCCGGTGCCCACTGACGCCATCGGATCGGCCACCCGCCGTCCTCCTGCTGCTCGTCCGCGAGGTGGTCGAGCGAGCGCGCCATCTCGTCGTCGGTGAACCACGCGCGCGCGAGCGATCCCGGAGTCCGCGCGTAGTCGTGCGGGAAGTGGTGCTCGCCCGGCGCGTAACCGGGCGCGACCGGGTACTCCTCCAGGCGCCCGGGGTCCAGCACGGCGAGCCGGTGCTCACGGACGAGACGGCCCAGCCGGTCGGCGCTCGCCTCCGCGCGTGGGCGGTCCGCCGCGGAGTCCAGGAAGGCGACCGCCGCCTCGATCTCGTACGGATGGGACTTCTCCAGGGACTCGACCGCCTGCCAGCAGAAGTCGGTGGCCCGGAAGAGCCAGGCGTGCCATACCTCGTTGCGGTGGAGCAGGCCCACCACCGGGCCGGTGGCGAGGAGTTCGCTCGGCGGATCGTCGACGACGGGCACGAAGGGGGCCGTCGGATAGCCGCGCTGGCTGGGGTGGATCGCGGGCAGCGCGCCGTCCGCCGTCGACACGGAGGTCAGATAGCGGCACACACGCTCCACGCGCTGGCCGCCGCAGCGTCCGATCGAGTCGAGTACGCGCAGCGCGTGCCCGGTGTGCAGCGGCTGGCTGACGGGGCCGCGCAGATCGGGTTCGAGCGCGTGTCCGTACCCTTCGTCGTCGTTGCGGTAGGCGGCCAGCGCGGTCTCCACCGCGTCGGCGTCGCCGTCGAGGAAGTGGTACGCGAAGCGGCGTTGCTCCAGCACGCGCGCGGTGAGCCAGACGAAGTCCTCGGCTCGCGCGATCGGGGAGAGCGATGGGGGCGTCTGGGGGAGTGGGGCTGCTCCTGTTTCGGCCATGCGTCAGACCGTAGGGCGGAAAGCGGTCTCGGCAGGCGGTCCCCGGCTCGGGCCCACTCTCAGGAGCGGGATACTGGTGTCATGCGGTTGACGGTCTTCTGGCAGCGAATGGCGGATCACTTCGGCGCGGGGTACGCCGAGACCTTCGCGCGCGATCATGTGATGACGGGACTCGGCGGGCGTACCGTCCACGAGGCGCTGAACGCGGGCTGGGAGGCCAAGGACGTGTGGCGTGTGGTGTGCGCGACCATGAACGTTCCGTACGAAAACCGCTGACGGGACCGAAGACCCGGGGTACGTGGATCCATTGTCGGTGGCGTGGGCCAGACTTGCTCCGTGGCCCCGACTGACGAGAACACGCAGGTAGACCAGCAGGCATCACCCTTCGGCACGACGCCGCCCGACCCGCCGGGCGGGGGCGCCGCCGGGCAGGCCGCGCGCATGCCGCGCTGGCTGCCGCGTGCCATGGTGCTCGCCCTCGCGCTCATCGCCGTGTTCCAGCTGGGCAGTTGGGCGTTCCACCAGCTCACCGGCCTGCTGATCAACATCCTGATCTCGTTCTTCCTGGCGCTCGCGATAGAACCCGCGGTCGCCTGGATGGCCTCACGGGGCGTTCGCAGGGGACTGGCCGCCTTCCTCGTCTTCCTCGGCTCGCTGATCGTGATCGCCGGGTTCATCACCCTGCTCGGCTCGATGCTCGCGGGCCAGATCATCAAGATGGTCGAGGGTTTCCCGGACTACCTCGACTCGGTCATCAACTGGATCAACACGCACTTCCACACCGACCTGAGACGGGTCGACATCCAGGACAGCCTGCTCCACTCGGACTGGCTGCGGAAGTACGTCCAGAACAGCGCCACCGGCGTCCTGGACGTGTCCGGGCAGGTCCTGGGCGGTCTCTTCCAACTGTTGACGATCTCGCTGTTCTCGTTCTACTTCGCCGCCGACGGACCACGGCTGCGGCGCGCGCTGTGCTCGGTGCTGCCGCCGGCCCGGCAGGCCGAGGTGCTGCGCGCCTGGGAGATCGCCGTCGACAAGACCGGCGGCTATCTGTACTCACGCGGTCTGATGGCGCTGATCTCGGGCATCGCGCACTACATCCTGCTGGAGGCGCTGGGCGTGCCCTACGCGCCAGTGCTCGGCGTGTGGGTGGGCGTGGTCTCCCAGTTCATCCCGACCATCGGCACCTATCTGGCGGGCGCCCTGCCGATGCTGATCGCGTTCACCATCGACCCCTGGTACGCGCTGTGGGTGCTCGTCTTCGTCGTGGTCTACCAGCAGTTCGAGAACTATGTGCTGCAGCCCAAGCTGACCTCCAAGACGGTGGACATCCACCCCGCGGTCGCCTTCGGGTCCGTCATCGCGGGCACCGCGCTCCTCGGCGCCGTCGGCGCGCTGATCGCCATCCCCGCCGTCGCCACCCTGCAGGCGTTCCTGGGGGCGTATGTGAAGCGGTACGACGTCACGGACGACCCGCGGGTGCACGGGCACCGCACGCCCAGCTCGGCCGGTTTCGTCGCGCGCGTGCGGCGGCTGTTCGCCCGGTGACGTTCACCAGGTGAGGACCGCCAGGACACCGGTGGCGACGACGGCCGTCGCGTAGCAGCCGACGGCCCCGTACATGACCCGCCGTCCGGCCTTGTCGCTCCAGCCGGTGCGCGACAGCAGCCAGGCCAGCGCGGGCAGCACCAGCACGGCGTGCAGGCTCACTCCGTGCAGCGGCTTGAGCGGAGCCGTCGAGTGGTACGCGGCCTCCTGGTGGCCGGTCCGGGTGAGGACGACCCCGCGCGCGATCATCGCGGCGCCCGAGGCCAGCGCGACGAGCAGGATCGCGAACCCGGAGCGCACGGCGAGCGGCATGCCCGCGGGGCCCACGGGCCGGCTCCGGAAGGAGGCCACCGCGAACACGGTCAGCAGCACGACCAGAACCCCGCCGCCCACCGCGAGCATCATGGACACCGCCGTGTCGAAGCCGGTCTCCATGTCGAGGTGCGAGGGCACCCGGCGCCACGCCTGGAGGGTGATGCCGCCGACCTCCACCACACAGTCCGCGGCGAACACGACGAGCAGAGCGGTGCGCAGCCTCGCCCCGACCCGCACGTACGACGTGACCCACGTGATCGCGATCAGTGTCAGCCCGAAGGAGAGCCCGAAGGTGACGGGCTTGCGCCAGGAGACGGGACCGTCCCACGGGCCGCCGTCGACGGCGAAGACCAGCAGATGCAGGCAGCCCGAGAGGACGAGCAGGGCGCCCGTCGCGCAGCAGAGCCACTCGGCCGGCCGGAGAGAGGGCTTGGGCCGCATCAGGGGGCGGGCCGTCGTCGGAGGGCTGGTCCTCGTCGTTCGCATGACCCACAGCCTGCCGGGCGGGCCGGGCGCCGTCGTCGTACGGCCGAAGGAACCGGCGGTACGCCCGGGAGAGTAGCCCGTGGCCGGGACAGGCGCCGGGACGGCCGCCAGGACAGGTCCTCGGCCCGGCCCGGCGGGACATTCGGGGCGTTGTCGGAGTGTGAACGTAGTCTCGGAGGTGCCGCGTGGTGCGCTTGACACGAAAATCGAACATCCATTCTTATGGAAGTTCCGGCGGAGCTCTTGATGGGGGTTTCGGCATGGTTTCGACGGAGATGTGCCCGAGTTATCCACAGGCCGGACGGGCGTCGGGGCGCATTGTCAGTGGCAGGCGTTAGCGTCTTTGACGTGAAGCGATCGACTCAAGCAAACCGGGTGGAACCCATGGCAGGAACCGACCGCGAGAAGGCGCTCGACGCCGCGCTCGCGCAGATTGAACGGCAGTTCGGCAAGGGCGCCGTGATGCGCCTGGGCGAACGGCCGAATGAGCCCATCGAGGTCATCCCCACCGGGTCGACCGCGCTCGACGTCGCCCTCGGCGTCGGCGGGCTCCCGCGCGGCCGCGTGGTCGAGGTCTACGGCCCGGAGTCCTCCGGTAAGACGACCCTGACCCTGCACGCGGTGGCGAACGCGCAGAAGGCCGGCGGCCAGGTGGCCTTCGTGGACGCCGAGCACGCCCTCGACCCCGAGTACGCGAAGAAGCTCGGCGTCGACATCGACAACCTGATCCTGTCGCAGCCGGACAACGGCGAGCAGGCCCTCGAAATCGTGGACATGCTGGTCCGCTCCGGCGCGCTCGACCTCATCGTCATCGACTCCGTCGCCGCCCTGGTGCCGCGCGCGGAGATCGAGGGCGAGATGGGCGACTCGCACGTGGGTCTGCAGGCCCGTCTGATGAGCCAGGCCCTGCGGAAGATCACCAGCGCGCTCAACCAGTCCAAGACCACCGCGATCTTCATCAACCAGCTCCGCGAGAAGATCGGCGTGATGTTCGGCTCCCCGGAGACCACCACCGGTGGCCGGGCGCTGAAGTTCTACGCCTCGGTGCGACTCGACATCCGCCGCATCGAGACGCTGAAGGACGGCACCGACGCGGTCGGCAACCGCACGCGCGTCAAGGTCGTCAAGAACAAGGTCGCGCCGCCGTTCAAGCAGGCCGAGTTCGACATCCTGTACGGGCACGGCATCAGCCGCGAGGGCGGCCTGATCGACATGGGCGTGGAACACGGCTTCGTCCGCAAAGCCGGCGCCTGGTACACGTACGAGGGCGACCAGCTCGGCCAGGGCAAGGAGAACGCGCGCAACTTCCTGAAGGACAACCCCGACCTCGCCAACGAGATCGAGAAGAAGATCCTGGAGAAACTGGGCGTCGGTGTGAAGAAGACCGAGGAGCCCACCGCCACGCCGGGCGCGGACGCGGCGGTCTCGGCTGCCCCGGACGACACCGCGAAGACGGTGCCCGCTCCGGCTGCCAAGGCCACGAAGTCCAGGGCCGCGGCGGCCAAGAGCTAGTCCATGACACGACGAACCGACTGGGCCGAGTACGCCTACCCCCCCGCCTCCGAGGGGCCGGGGCAGGGGTACGGCGGGGGAGACAGCGGCTCGGCCGGAGACGGTGACAGCTCGCACGACGGCGGCGGGGGGTACGGCGGCTCGTCGTACGGCGCCGGTGACGGGCTCCATGGCGCCGACGGCTTCTACGCCGTCGATCCGGACGACGGTGGTCCGGACGGCGGCGGTTCGACGGGCGGTGACGCGCGGCGGGGTGACGGCCTGCCGGCCGGTCACAGTTCGCCGGGCGCGGCCTCCCGGCGTGGTGGACGCGGTGAGGGGGGACCGCGTGGTGGACGAGGGCGTCGGAGGCGAAGCGGTTTCGGTGAGCCGTCCGGCGACCCGCAGGACGGAGGCACCTCCTCCTCGTCGAGGGCCGAGAAGGGGGAGTCCCCGGGGGACCCGGCTGAGCGGGCGCGAGCGATCTGTCTGCGCCTGCTCACCGGGACCCCGCGCACACGGAAGCAACTCGCGGACGCGTTGCGCAAGCGCGAGATCCCGGACGAGGTGGCGGACGCGGTGCTGTCACGGTTCGAGGAGGTCGGGCTGATCAACGACGGCGCCTTCGCGGACGCCTGGGTGGAGTCCCGGCATCACGGCCGGGGGCTGGCCAGGCGGGCGCTCGCCCAGGAGCTGCGGACCAAAGGCGTGGAGCCGACGCTGATCGACGAGGCCGTCGGACAGCTGGACTCCGATCAGGAGGAGGCGACCGCCCGTGAGCTGGTCGCCCGCAAGCTGCGCTCCACACGCGGACTCGACCGCGACAAGCGACTGAGGCGCCTCGCGGGCATGCTCGCCCGCAAGGGCTACTCCCAGGGCATGGCCCTGCGCGTGGTCCGCCAGGCGCTGGAGGAAGAGGGCGAGGACACGGAAGGGCTCGTGGACGAGGGGTTCTGATCCCACGGGCTTCCGCATGAGGGCGGCTCGAGGCACCGGGGTGACCCGGGATGCCGGGGCGATGGTGTCCGATCACGGGCCCTGAACACGGTGGACGCGCGGGGGCGCCGATCGCGTTCAGGGCCCGGACGCATGCCCGGACGCATGCCCGGACGCACTCTCTGACGCATGCCCTGACCTCAACTCCCCTTGGCGAGGTGGGGTTAACCCCCGGTCGAAGACGCCTGGTCACCGCAGTGCACAGGCATCTGTGCACAGACGACTGTGTACGCATGGCACAGGAACCCGGCGCGCTGGAGACAGCATCCCCGAAGGGGCCGCACGCCCCCACCGAACTCTCCGACCTCGCCGCGCTCAAGGCCCTCGCGCAGCCGCGTCGGCAGCGCATCCTGCAGCACCTCACCCTGCACGGCCCGGCCACCTCGGCGACCCTCGCCCGAGAGCTGGGACTCAACACCGGAGCCACCAGTTACCACCTGCGCGAACTCGCGCGCTACGGATTCGTCGAGGAACAGGACGCGGCGGACGGGCACCGCCGGGAGCGCTGGTGGCGGGCGGTTCCCGGTGACCGGCGCTTCCCGCCGCGCAGCCGGCAGAGCCCCGAGATGCGTCTCGTCATGGACGAGTTGAACCATCACGCGTACGCCGCCGACCTCGAACTCTTCGAACAGGCGCAGCTGCGGGCCGGCGCGCGCGAGGACCCCTGGGCCGACGCCTTCCCCTACTCGCGCGGCAGCATCCGGCTCACGCTCCCCGAACTCCGCGCGTTCTTCGAGGAGTACATCGCGCTCCTCAACCGCTACAAGCGCCCGGACACCGACACCCCGCCCGGAGCGCGCACCGTACTCACCCGGTTCCTGGCCCTCCCGGCCCCCGACGCCGCACCCGTGAGCGAGCCGGCGCCCGACGACAGGGAGCCCCACGACAGAGCGCCCCACGACAGAGAGCCCCACAACGGAAAAGCGAGCGACCCGACATGATGCTGCGCTACGCCCTGAAGAGCGTCCGGGCCCGCAAGGGCGGCTTCCTCGGTGCCTTTGTCGCCCTGATGTGCGCGGCCGCCCTCATCACCGCCTGCGGCACCCTCCTGGAGACCGGCCTGCGCGGCACGATCCGCACCGAGCGCTATGCCGCGGCGCCGGTCGTGGTCTCCGCCGACCAGAACGTCCACCGGACGACCGTCAAGCACAAGAACGGCAAGACCAAGGTCAAGCACAAGGCGAAACCGATCGCCGAACGGGCCTGGCTCGCGGACGACCTCGCCGCCCGGCTGCGCCGAGTGCCCGGGGTGGACCGGGTCGTCCCCGAACTGACCTTCCTGGCACAGCCGTTGACCTCCGCCGCGACCGTCGAGAAGGACCGGCCCGCCTACGGTCACGGGTGGGCATCCGCCGCGCTGACCCCGTACAGGATCGTCACCGGTACCGCGCCCGAGGCCGACACCGACCTCGTCGTCGACCGTCGCTTCGCCGAGCGCGCCCGTCTGCGGCCCGGCGACCGGCTCACCGTCCAGTCGACACAGGCACCGCGCACCTACCGGATCAGCGGGATCGCCGCGCCCGCCGCCGATGTGCGCCATCAGACCTCCCTCTTCTTCTCCACAGCCGAGGCCACGCGGCTGGCCGCGCACCCCGGGCAGGTCACCGCCTTCGGGGTGCTGCCCGACAGCGGCAGGGACATCACCGATGTCGGGCAGGCCGTGGCCGAGGCGCTGAACGGAACCACGGCGCAGGTCAGTACCGGCGACGACCGCGGACCGGTCGAGTTCCTGGACGCGGCCGCCGCCCGGATCGAACTGGTCAGCATGGGCGGCGCGATGGGCGGCACCTCGCTGCTCGTGGCCGTCCTGGTGGTCGTCGGTACCTTCTCCCTCTCGGTCCGGCAACGCCATCGCGAACTCGCCCTGCTGCGCGCCATCGCCGCCACCTCCGGGCAGATCCGCACCCTCCTGGGCCGGGAGGCGCTGATCGTGGGGGCCGCCGCCGGTGTCATCGGCGCACTCGCGGGTCTGCCGCTGGGGGGTTGGCTGCACAGCCGGTTCGTCGCCATCGGTGCCGTCCCGTCCACGCTTCAGCACACGGTCAGCGTCTTCCCTCTCTTCGCCGCTGTCGCCGCCACCCTGCTCGGCGCCTGGGCCGCCGCGCGCATCTCGTCCCGTCGCGTCGCCCGCATCCGCCCGGCCGAGGCGCTGGCCGAAGCCCGGGTCGAGCGCGCCCGCCCGGCCTGGGGACGAGTCCTCGCCGGTCTCGCGCTGCTCGCCGGGGGAGCCGTTCTCGTGGTCGTGCTCAGCGTGCTGCGCACCGAACCCGCCTCGACTCCCGTGACCTTCCTGGCCGTCGTGGTCCTCGCCGGTGCCGTCGCGCTGCTCGGACCGCTGCTGGTCCGGGCCACCGCGGCGCTGCTCGCGGGCCCGCTGCGGCTGACCGGACCCGGGGGACGGCTCGCCCGCGCCAACCTCCGCGGCAACGCGGCCCGCATGGCCTCCGTCGTCACTCCCCTCACCCTCCTCATCGGCATGACCTGCACGGTTCTCTTCGTCCAACCGACCCTCGGGAACGCGGCCCGTGCCCAGGCGCGTGAGGGCATCCGCGCCGACTGGGTGCTCGCCGCCCAGGGCCCCGGAGTCCCGGCCGAAGCCGCCCGTCTGCTGCGCATGCGGCACGACGTGGTCACCGAAGTGGTCCGGACGACCGTCCGCGTGGGCCTGGACAAGTACGCGGCCCAGGGCGTCACTCCGGCCGGGCTGTCCCGCACCTGGGACCCGGACGTCACCGCGGGCTCCCTGGAGAACCTCGGGAGCAGCACCGTCGCCGTCAGTGAACTCGCCGCGGACCAGCTCCACTTGAAGCCCAGAAGCACGCTGAGGCTCACCCTGGGTGACGGCGTGCCCGTCCGCCTCACGGTCGCCGCCGTCTACGCCAGGGGCCTGGGCTTCGGTGACCTCACCCTCGCCCACGACCTGGTCGCCCGCCATGTCGACAACCCACTCGCCACCTCCGTCCTGGTCGGCACGGCCCGCACACAGACACAACTCGCGACTACGCTCCGTGAGTTCCCGGCCGTGCGTGTTCTCGCTCCGGCCCGGGCGGAATCGATCCAGGCCGAGCGGCGGCAGGCGAACGCCGAGGTGAACCACCTCGCCATGGGCCTGGTCCTCGCCTTCACCGCCATCGCCGTCGTCAACACGCTCGCCATGTCCGTCTCCGAACGGGTCCGCGAGTTCGCGTTGCTCCGCCTCGCCGGAGCGACCCGCCGTCAGGTGCTGCGCATGCTGCGGACCGAGGCACTGTCGGTGCTGCTGCTCGCGACGACGCTCGGCAGCGGTATCGCCCTCGCCGTCCTGACCGCGTTCAGCGTCGGCATGACGGGCGGCGCCGCCCCGGCGGTCACCCCGCTCGTCCACCTGACCGTCGTCGGATTCGCCGGACTGCTCGCCCTGGTCGCGACAGCCCTGCCCGGACGTGCGGCCCTGAGGACGCGCCCTGTCACGGTGGCCACCGCCCAGGAGTGACAGGTAAGGGGCAGCACGCAAGAGTGGGCGCCCCTTACCTCAAGGGGCGCCCAGCCGTGCTCGACCGGCGGTCAGTCCTCCGCGTCGGCAGCCGTCACCGGAAGGCCGGTGTCGGAAGCCGTCACCGGAAGGCCGGCACCCTTCCACGCCTGGAAGCCGCCGACGAGATCGGTGGCCCGGTGCAGCCCCAGCCGGCGCAGGGATTCGGCGGCGAGGCTCGACGCGTACCCCTCGTTGCAGAACACCACGACCCGCAGGTCATGGCTCGTGGCCTCCGGGGCGCGGTGGCTGCCCGTGGGGTCGAGCCGCCACTCCAGTTCGTTGCGCTCGACGACGAGGGCGCCGGGGATCAGGCCGTCGCGCTCGCGCAGGGCGGCGTACCGGGTGTCGACCAGAAGCGCTTCACCGGCCCGCACCGCCTCGAACGCCTCCTCGGCCTCCACCCGGTCCAGGCCCGCGCGGACCTGCTCCAGCAACGCGTCGATGCCCACGGGCGGCCGCGTGCTCACTGCCAGTCCACCGGACGCTCGACGTGCTCCAGACGCAGCACCGGGCCTGTACGGCTGTAGCGGCGGATCTGCGGGAGCGGCGGGTAGTAGGCGTGGACCGAGATCGCGTGCTCCTCGGTGGACTCGTTGAGCACCTCGTGCACGTGGTGGCGGCCGAAGGCGCGGCCGGTACCCGCGGGCAGCTTCCGCTGCCGGTCGATCTCTTCGGCGAGTTCAAGGGTTTTCCAGCCGTCGGCGGGCAGCCGGGCGGCGAGTGAGTTCTCCTTGAGTTCGCCCGACGCCGTGAGGAAGGCGCCCACCGATTCGGCGTGGTCGTGCCAGCCGGTTCCGGTGCCGGGCGGCCAGCCGATGAGCCAGGCCTCACTGCCGCCGGGGCCTTCGAGCCGCACCCACGTGCGGCCCTCGGGGTCGAGGGGGAGCGAGGCGATCAGTTCGGTGTCGGCCGCCGTACGGCGCACGAAGGCGAGCAGGTCGGCCTGGGTGGGGGTCTGAGGGGCCGCGGCGACAGCGGCGGACGTGGAGGCGGCGGCAGACGCGGAGACAGAGGGTGACACAGACACTCGGACCGTCCTGAGGGTTCGCGAGAGGGGCGCGCGGTGGCACGAGAGCGGCGCGCGGGGAAGGGATGCGAAATCAGAAGGACGGACGACACACGCAGCCCGCATAGCGGAGGAGGTCCATATGGACCCTCCGCCACAGGCGCACACAGGTGTCGGTCACGATCCGGAGTACACCATGGTGGCGCAGACCGGTCAACTCACCGTCACCATCTGGACCAGGAATGCTCAAGGATCTGGGAAGCCCCAGCTCAGACGGCTACAGACCGTTCAACCGGTTACCGAGCGTTCAACTGCTGCCCGCCGTCGCCTCCGCGGCGGCCTCCGCCTCCGCCGGTCCGCCTAGGGTCGCCTCGGCCGCCTCGTACAGGTCGGCCGGGCGGACTCCGGCGAGCGCGGTGACCAGGTGTCCGTCGGGGCGGACCAGGAGAACGGTGTGCGCGGCCGCACCCGGGTAGCTCTCCGCGACGAGCAGTTCCGCGGGGTGCGGCAACGCGGCCACGGCGGCGGCGAGCCGGGGCATGATGCCGGCCGTCACCCAGTGCCTGCGCTCCCAGACACCCGTACCCGGAGCGATCAGCACGACGAGCAGCACACCGCGCCCGAGCCGCTCCCGCAGCGGTACGAACGAGCCGTCCTCCGCGGTCACCCGCACATCGACGACCGGTGCGCCGGGCTCGGTGTCGACGGGGGCGTGCGACTCGGCGTGCGGGGGCGCGAGAGGTGAGTCGGGGTACGCCCCCGGCGCGCCCAGTGGTCCGCGACCCAGGTGGCCGTCCGTGAGCAACGCGTCGTGACCACGGGCCGACCCGGGGACGTAGGCGCGCAGGCCGCCACCGCCCCGCAACAGAGGCAGTGCCTGGTCGGCGGCGCGCAGCCGGGCGGCGACCACGGCGCGCCGCTCCGCCTGATAGCTGTCGAGGAGCGCCTTGTGCGGGCCGTGGTGCCAGGCGAGCGCCAGCTTCCAGGCGAGATTGTCGGCGTCCCGCAGCCCTTCGTCCAGGCCCTGGGTGCCGAGAGCGCCGAGCAGATGGGCCGCGTCCCCGGCGAGGAAGACCCGGCCGACGCGCCAACGGCGGGCGAGACGGTGGTGGACGGTGTGGACTCCGGTGTCGAGCAGTTCGTACGCGGGTGCGGTGCCCCCGCTCCAGCCGCCGAGGGTCTCCCGGACCCGGGCCACCAGCAGGTCGGGCGTGACCAGGTCCTTGCCCGGGGGCAGCAGCCAGTCCAGGCGCCACACGTCCTCGGCGAGGGGACGCGCGGTCACCTCGTCCACCGAGGGGCCGGACGTCCGCCACGGCGGTGTCCGGTGCAGCAACGCCTCACCGGGCCAGGGAAGTTCCGTACGCAGGGCCGCAACGGCGTGCCGCTCGACGGCGGTACGCCCGGGGAAGCGGATGTCCTGGAGCTTGCGCACCGTCGAGCGCGGTCCGTCGCAGCCGACCAGGTAACTGCCGCGCCACCAGGTGCCCTTGGCCCCCCGGGTGTGCGCCGTGACCCCCGAGGTCTCCTGCTCGACGGAGTCGAGGCGGCTGTGCACGGCGACCTTGATGAGCCGCTCGTGGATGATGGCCTCGCGCAGGGCGCCGGTCAGCGCGTGCTGGGCGATGTGCAGCGGGGCGGTGAACTCCTCGCCGTCCGCCGGGATTCCCGCGCTCCGGGAGTCTGCGGCGCTGTTCGAGCGCTCCACACTCCTTGGACTCTCCGCGCCGAAAGCGATCTCGCGCATCACCTGCTTGCGCCGCATCGACCGCCATCCGGCCCAACGGAAGCCGGCGTCGTCCAGCGGCAGTCCCGTCAGCCTTTCGACGAGCGCCGTCGTGTCCTCGCGCAGCACCACGGTCCGCGCGAGCCGCTGTTCGTCCTTGCCGGGCCCCTCGTCGAGGACCACGGAAGGGACCTCCTGGCGGGCCAGCGCAAGGGCGAGCGTGAGCCCCACGGGCCCTGCTCCGACGATGATCACCGGGTCCACGACGCGGTGCCCCCTGCCCGGAGCTGTGTCCTGAGGGACGTACGGGAACAGGCAGGTGGAGCGGGGTGCACGATCACAGAACGTATGCAACCCATTGCCGCTGCTTGCGTCAAGTGACGGGGGCAGTGGTGATCATGCCTCTGCCCCCGCCGGTCAAACCGATCCACTGTTCTTCGGACGATTAGTCAGAAGCCGCCCCCGCCCGCGCCCGTCGCCGCGGTACCGGCGATCGACGCGTCGTTCGGGGAGAGCACCGCCCCGGTCGTCTTCTTGCCGCGGCGCAGCCTGCCCTCCAGCCAGGAGGCGAAGCTGGTGATCGCGAAGTTCAACACGATGAAGATGACGGCGACCACGATGAAGCTCGGGATGACGTTGGCGTAGTTGGCCGCGAGGGTGCTCCGCGCGGTGAGGAGTTCCGAGTACCCGATCATGACGCCGCCCAGCGCGGTGTCCTTCACGATGACGACGAGCTGGCCGACGATCGCCGGGAGCATCACGGTGACCGACTGCGGCAGCAGGATGCTGGTCATCGTCTGGCCCTTGCGCAGACCGATCGCGTACGCGGCCTCCGTCTGTCCCTTGGGGAGCGCGAGGATGCCGGCTCGTACGACCTCGGCGAGGACCGCGGAGTTGTAGAGCACCAGACCGGTGACGACCGCGTAGAACAGACGGTCCTCGCTGGCGATGTTCCCGGACTTGGCGTAGAGCTCGTTCGCGAACAGCATGAGCAGCAGGACCGGGATCGACCGGAAGAACTCGACCACGGCACCCGCCGGAACACGCACCCAGCGGTGGTCGGACAGGCGCGCGATACCGAAGACCGCGCCCAGCGGGAGGGCGATCACCATGCTGAGCGCGGCCGCCTTCAGCGTGTTGAGGAGACCCGGCCACAGATAGGTGCTCCAGGCGTCCGCCGTGGTGAACGGCTCCCACAGGTCCCATTTCAGCTGGCCCTTGTCGTCCATCGCCATCCAGATCCACCACAGGAACAGGGCGAGCAGGACGAAGAAGACCACCGAGATGAGCAGATTGCGGCGCTTGGCCCGGGGACCGGGGGCGTCGTAGAGGACGGAGGTCATCGCTTCACCGCCAGTCGCTTGCCCAGCCAGCCGAGAATGAGGCCGGTGGGGAGGGTCAGGACCACGAACCCGAAGGCGAAGAACGCGGCAATGAGGACCGTCTGGGCCTCGTTCTCGATCATCGTCTTCATCAGGGTGGCGGCCTCGGCCACGCCGATGGCGGCGGCCACGGTCGTGTTCTTGGTCAGCGCGATCAGCACGTTCGCCAGCGGGACGATGACGGAACGGAACGCCTGCGGCAGCACGACGAGCCGGAGGGTCTGCCCGAAGCTCAGACCGATCGCGCGGGCGGCCTCCGCCTGCCCGACCGGCACGGTGTTGATGCCGGAGCGCAGCGCCTCGCAGACGAAGGCCGCGTGATAGCCGATGAGACTGAGGACCGCGAGCCGGAAACCCTGGAGATCGAAGTTGTCGGGCGCGCCCAGCGTGACACCGAAGATGTCCGCGAGACCGAGCGAGCTGAAGACGATGATGACGGTCAGGGGGATGTTCCGGACGATGTTCACGTAGGCGGTGCCGAACCCGCGCATGAGCGGGACCGGGCTGACCCGCATCGCGGCCAGCAGGGTGCCCAGGACGAGGGAGCCGAGGGCGGAGAAGACGGTGAGTTTCACCGTCATCCAGAACGCCTCTAGGACGTCATAACCTTGAAGAAAGTCGAACACGATCTCCCGCGCTTCCGGGTGGTGGCGTACTGGCGGACGCGGTGTGCCGCCGCCGTGATCGCGTCGGGCGGCGGCACACCTGCGGAACCCCGCGTGAACCCGCGGGTTCCTGCGTTACCTGAGGGTCCCTGCGTTGGCTGGTGATCCGGTGCTACGAGACGATCACGCCGATCTTCGGAGCCTGCTCGTTCTTGTAGCTGGCCGGGCCGAAGTTCTTCTCGACCGCCTTCTGCCAGTCGCCGTCGCTCACCATCTTCGTGAGGGCGGCGTTGATCTTCTTCACCGTCTCGGCGTCGCCCTTCTTGACGCCGACACCGTAGTTCTCGTTGCTCAGCTTGAGCCCGGCGAGCTTGAACTGACCCTTGTACTTGTCCTGCGCGGCGAAGCCCGCGAGGATCGAGTCGTCGGTGGTCACCGCGTCCACGGCGCCGCTCTGCAGGCCCGCGATGCACTCCGAGTAGCCGCTGTACTTACGCAGGTTGGCCTTGGGGGCGATGGTGTCCTTGACGTTCTGCGCCGAGGTGGAGCCGGTCACGGAGCACAGCTTCTTGCCGTTGAGGTCCGTGCCCTTGTTGATGTCCGAGTCGGCCTTGACGAGCAGGTCCTGGTGGGCCAGCAGGTACGGGCCGGCGAAGTCGACCTTCTGCTTGCGCTCGTCGGTGATCGAGTAGGTCGCCGCGATGAACTTCACGTCGCCGCGGGCGAGCGCGTTCTCACGGTCGGCGCTCTTGGTCTCGACGAACTCGATCTGGTCGGGCTTGTAACCGAGCTGCTTGGCCACGTAGGTCGCGACGTCCACGTCGAAACCGGCGAAGGAACCGTCGGGCTGCTTCAGGCCGAGCCCGGGCTGGTCGTACTTGATGCCGACCTTGATCTTGCCGCCGTCCGAGGACGAGGACCCGCTGTCGTTCTTGTCGTCCGAACCGCACGCGGTGGCGGTAGCGGCGAGAGCGAGTACGGCTGCCGAGGCGGCGGCTGCCTTGCGGAGCTTCATGGTGAACATCCTTTGAGTGATGAAGAACTATGGGCCGTCGACGGACGGGGTGACGTGAGGAGTCCTCCACGCGCGGGGACGTCAGGATCCCCACGCGCGGGGACCGTCAGTGGTGCAGGATCTTCGAGAGGAAATCCTTGGCACGGTCGCTGCGCGGATTGCTGAAGAACTGGTCCGGCACAGCCTCTTCGACGATGCGGCCGTCGGCCATGAAGACGACGCGGTTGGCAGCCGAACGAGCGAAGCCCATCTCGTGGGTGACGACGATCATGGTCATGCCGTCCCGGGCCAGCTGTTGCATGACTTCGAGGACCTCGTTGATCATCTCGGGGTCCAGCGCGGAGGTCGGCTCGTCGAAGAGCATGACCTTGGGGTCCATCGCCAGCGCCCGTGCGATCGCGACGCGCTGCTGCTGGCCGCCCGACAGCTGTGCGGGGTACTTGTCGGACTGGGTGCCGACACCGACGCGGTCGAGCAGCGCGCGGGCCTTCTCCTCGGCAGCCTTCCTGTCGGTCTTGCGGACCTTGATCTGCCCCAGCATCACGTTCTCGAGCACGGTCTTGTGCGCGAAGAGGTTGAAGGACTGGAAGACCATGCCCACATCGGCCCGAAGCCGGGCCAGCCCCTTGCCCTCCTGGGGCAGCGGCTTGCCGTCGATCGAGATGTCTCCCGAATCGATCGTCTCCAGGCGGTTGATGGTGCGGCACAGGGTGGACTTCCCGGACCCGGAGGGTCCGATGACCACGACGACCTCGCCACGGGTGATCGTCAGGTCGATGTCCTGGAGCACGTGCAACGCGCCGAAGTGCTTGTTGACGCTCTTCAGGACGACCAGTTCGTCGGTCGCGGCCATGGCGTCCTTGGCCACCGATACTTCGGTCATCGCTTTTGGGCTCCGTCCTCCTCGGTTTCGGAGGACAGTAGTAACGCCGTACGACCAGCGTCATTACATCTGAGGGGAACTTGAGCATCACGATCCGGTAGCAATCGGACACGTGTCGTAGCAGCCCGTACAAATGCGCGTACCGGCTGGGTAACGGAAGCCCCGCGCAACCCGAAGCCTCTTGACGCCGTCCTTGTCCATCGGCGTGACTTCCTTGGTGCACGCGAGCGTGCACCGTGTTCTACACGCTGACATCGTACGACCTGTGAACCGGAGGGGGCCGGAATGAGACTGCTTCTCGTCGAGGACGACAATCACGTCGCCGCTGCCCTGTCCGCGGTGCTGGCACGGCACGGTTTCGACGTCACGCACGCCCGCAGCGGCGAGGAGGCCCTGCAGGCGCTGGTCCCGGAGAGCGACGGGTTCGGTGTCGTCCTGCTCGACCTGGGGCTGCCCGACCAGGACGGCTACGAGGTCTGCGGCAAGATCCGCAAGCGGACCGCCACACCGGTGATCATGGTCACCGCGCGCGCGGACGTACGGTCCCGCATCCACGGCCTCAACCTCGGCGCCGACGACTACGTGGTCAAGCCCTACGACACCGGGGAACTGCTCGCCCGGATCCACGCCGTCAGCCGGCGCAGCGTCCACGACGACCCGGCGGCCCCCGGCGAGACCCTGCTGCGCCTCGGCTCCGTACACATCGAACTCCCCAACCGCCAGGTCACTGTCGACGGTTCGACGGTCCAGCTGACCCGCAAGGAGTTCGACCTGCTCGCGCTGCTCGCCCAGCGCCCCGGAGTGGTGTTCCGCCGGGAGCAGATCATCAGCGAGGTGTGGCGCACCAGTTGGGAAGGAACCGGGCGCACCCTGGAGGTGCACGTCGCGTCGCTGCGCTCCAAGCTGCGCATGCCGGCGCTGATCGAGACCGTACGCGGCGTCGGGTACCGGCTCGTCGCCCCGGCCTCGTAGCGGGCACGGGTGCGCACACGTCTCCTTCCGCTGCTCATCGTCCTGATGGCAGCCGTCCTGCTCGCGCTCGGCGTCCCGCTCGCGGTGAGTGTCGCGGCGGCCCAGCAGCAGCGCGTGGTCGTCGACCGCATCGACGACACCGCGCGCTTCGCGGCCCTCGCCCAGTACGTCACCGAGGCCTCCGGCGGTTCCCAGGAGGGCTTCCCGGACGAACGCGGCGAGACCCTGCGGACCGAACTCATCCGCTACCACGAGGTGTACGGCATCCGGGCCGGCGTCTTCTACCGCAACCGCACGCCCATGGCCAACGCCCCGGAGACCTGGCGTGTGCCCGGGACGGGAGTGGCCCGCGACGCCTTCAACGAGGCACTCGTCAGCCGCCGCAGCCACGACCCGGAGCAGGTCTGGCCCTGGCAGCGCCACCGACTCGTCGTCGCCTCCCCGGTCATCAGGGACGGCGACGTCATCGCCGTCGTCGTCACCGACTCGCCCACCGGGCAGATGCGTTCCAAGACCCTGCACGGCTGGCTGATCATCGGCGCGGGCGAGATCGCCGCGATGCTCCTCGCGCTCGGTGCCGCGCTGCGCCTCACCGGCTGGGTACTCAGACCCGTGCGCGTCCTCGACGCCACCACCCACGACATCGCGACCGGGCGCCTGAAGTCCCGGGTCGCGGTCGCCGGCGGCCCGCCGGAACTCCGACGCCTGGCCCGGTCGTTCAACGAGATGGCGGACAACGTCGAGGACGTGCTGGAGCAGCAGCGCGCCTTCGTCGCCGACGCCTCGCACCAGCTGCGCAACCCGCTCTCGGCGCTGCTGCTGCGCATCGAACTGCTCGCCCTCGAACTCCCCGAGGGCAACGAGGAGATCGCCTCGGTCCGCACCGAGGGCAAGCGCCTCACCCAGGTGCTCGACGACCTGCTCGACCTCGCGCTCGCCGAGCACGCCGAAGCCGATGTGCGCCTCACCGACATCGGCGAGCTGGCCGCCGAGCGCGTGGCGTCCTGGCAGCCGGTCGCCGAGAGCAGGGGCGTAAGACTGGCGGGGACCTGCCCGCCCACCACCGCGTGGGCCGACCCCGTCACGCTGTCCAGTGCTCTGGACGCGGTGATCGACAACGCGGTCAAGTTCACACCCGAGGGGGAGAGCGTCGAGGTGACCGTCGCGTCGAACGGCGAGTCGTCGACCATCGTGGTCACCGACGGCGGCCCCGGCCTCGGCGACGAGGACCTGGCCCGCATCGGCGACCGATTCTGGCGCAGCGCGGTCCACCAGAACGTCAAGGGCTCGGGCCTCGGCCTCTCCATCTCGCGGGCCCTGCTGGCCGCGGGCGGCGGCTCCATCGCGTACGACCACCACGAGCCGCACGGCCTGCGGGTGACGGTGACGGTGCCGAGGTCGGGGCCGTCGGCCTGAGGGACCTCGCGGGGCCCCGCTCCGCGGGACGACCCGCGCCGGAACCGGGTGGTTCCGTAGGCGGCAGGAGGCGGCAGGAGGCGCGCGCCGGGGCTCCGGCTCCGCGGGTCAGGGTTTGATCGACCGGTAGTAGCGGCTCGCGCCGTCGTGCAGGGGCAGCGGGTCCGTGTAGATCGCCGTGCGCAGGTCCACCAGCTGGGCCGCGTGCACCACGCCCCCGATCCGGTCGCGGCTGGCGATCACCGTGCGGGTGAGCTCCTCGGTGAGCTTCGCGTCCGCGTCCTCACGGGTGATCAGGTAGTTGGCCACGGCCAGGGTCTGCACGGGGGAGCCGCGCTGCGCCTCGGGGTAGGCGTCGGCGGGCATCTGGGCGGACCGGTAGTAGCGGGAGGCGCCGCCCTGCTCGTGCAGCTTCTTGACGAGGTCGCCGCCGATCGGCACCAGCCTGATGTCGTCGGCCTTGGAGAGGTCCACCACGGCGCTCGTCGGCAGGCCGCCCGACCAGAAGAAGGCGTCGATCTTGTGCTCTTTGAGCAGGCCGGGCATGGTCTTGATGCCGTCGGCGAGGGGCTCGATGTCCGTGTCGGGGTCCAGCCCCGCCGCCTGGAGCACATGGTTCGCGATCAGCCGCACCCCGGAACCGCTCGGTCCGAGGGCGACCCTCCGGCCCTTCAGGTCCGCCACCGACCGCACGGACGACGAGCGCGGGACCACCAGGTGCACGTAGTCGTCGTAGAGCCGCGAGCAGCCGCGCAGCCGGCCCGATCCCGGCTTGTTCTCGAGTATGTACGTCTCCACGGCGTCGGCCGCCGCGATGGTGAAGTCGGCCTCGCCCGTGGCCACCCGCCGGACGTTCTGCTGCGATCCGTCGCTCTTCTTCAGCTGCACGTCCAGGTCCGGCAGGTCCTTGGCGATGGCGCCCTGGAGGAGCTTGCCGTACTTCTCGTAGACCCCGGTCGAGGTGCCCGTGCTGAAGGTGATCGACCCGCTCGGGGACTCCTCGCCCAGCGGCAGCAGCCACCACAGCAGCAGCCCGACGACCGTGAGAGCGGTCGCCGAGCCGAACAGCGCGCGGCGCCGGCCGATACGGGGGAGTGCCTGGAACATGCGCGCGATCCTGCCAGTCCGGGGGCGGTCCTGACCAGGGCGGGACTCACAAGGGGGTTCCGGCTGATCGATAGGCTCGCCGGATGCAGCCGTCTTCCCCGTCGCAGGTCGCGCCTTCCACCACTCCGATGCCTTCCCCGGCCGCCGCCGAGTCCGGCGCCGTCCCTTCGCCCGCCTCCCTGGTCCGCGCGTTCCATCTCGCCTTCGGCCTAGAGGTCCGCGACACCCCGGCCGAGGTCTCCCCGGAGCTCGCCGCGCACCGCGGCGAACTGCTGGCCGAGGAGGCGGCCGAGGTCGCCGAGGTCTCGGTCGGCGGCCCGCTCGACCGGCTGGCGCACGAGCTCGCCGACGTCGTGTACGTGGCGTACGGCACGGCTCTCGTCCACGGGATCGACCTCGACGCGGTGATCGCCGAGATCCACCGGTCCAACATGACGAAGCTCGGCCCCGACGGCCATGTCGCGCGCAGGGCGGACGGCAAGGTCCTCAAGGGCGAGCACTACCGGGCCCCGGATGTGGCGGAGGTCCTGAGGCGGCAGGGGTGGAGCGCGCCGGACGCCTAGCGTGTGTCGGCACCCGGGGGCGCGGTGGCTGCCGTTCTCCCGCCTGTCTCTGCCGACTGGCCGACGGGTCGTCTCCGCAGGCTGGCCGACGCGCACCCTTCCGATGCCGCCGACCGGCTGACCCTGCTGGCGGGCCGACCCTGCCGGCTGGCCGACCGCACCCTTCCGGCACCGCCGACCGGTCGTCTCTGCCGGTGGCCGACTCGCACCCTTCCGACACCACCGACCGGCTTGCTAGCTTGCGCCCCTTCGCCCCTTCGCCCCTTCGCCCCTTCGCCCTCCGGGACCCGGCCACCAGGAACCGCGGGGTCGTCGGCACTCGGGGCGCCCACCAGCGACGACCAGGAGAGCGCGTGAACGAGCCGGCCGAACTCGATCTGCCCGTCGAGGGCGGAACCCTCCGTGTCCTGCGGTTCGGCCGGGGGCCGCGGATCGCCCTCGCGGCGCACGGCATCACCGCGTCCGGCATGGCCTTCGGCGCCATGGCCCGTCGACTCCCCGACGAGTGGACCCTGTTCGCGCCCGACCTGCGGGGGCGCGGCGGCAGCGCCGGCACCCCCGGCCCGTACGGCCTCGACCGGCACGCCACGGACCTGTGCCGCCTGGCCGAGGACCTGGGCGACGGCCGGCCCGTCGCCCTGACCGGGCACTCGATGGGCGCGTACATCGCGCTGCGAGCGGCGGCGCGACGGCCCGAGCTGTTCGACCGGCTGCTGCTCGTCGACGGCGGTCTGCCCCTGCCCGTGCCAGCCGGCGCCGACCTCGACGCAATCCTGGACGTCACCCTCGGCCCCGCGCTGGCCCGCCTCGGCCGGACCTTCGAGACCGACCGGGCCTATGTCGACTTCTTCCGCGCGCATCCGGCGCTCGGCCCCGACTGGAACGCGGACATCGAGGCGTACGTGCGCTACGACCTCACGGGGCCCCGGGGCGCTCGGCGTTCCAAGGCGCGGGAGGAGGCCGTACGGCACGACGGGCGGGATCTGCTGGCCTCCGCCGACCTGTTCGCCGCCGACCTCACGCGGCTGTCCGTCCCGGCCCGGCTGCTGCACGCGCCGCTCGGGCTGCTCGGCCAGGAGCCGCCGATGCTCCAGGCTGCCGTCGTCGAGCACTGGGCCGGGAGATCCCCGGGCCTGCCCGCCGAGCTGATGGCGGGCACCAACCACTACACGATCCTGCTGGGAGCCGCCGCGAAGACGGTCGCGGAGCGGCTGGTCGCACCCGGCGGCTGAGCACGACTCCGCAGGCCCGGAGCGGGCCGGACGGTCCGTGGATCCCCGTACCGCGCACCGGCCGGAGGCTCCGGCGTCCGGACGCACTCCAGCTACCGCCTACCCTTGTCACATGAGCAGCGGCGACCGGAGTCAGGCAGTGGACGTTCAGGAATCCAAGACGTACGAAGTGCGCACCTACGGGTGTCAGATGAACGTCCATGACTCCGAGCGGCTCTCCGGGCTCCTTGAGGACGCCGGTTATGTGAGGGCGCCCGAGGGCTCGGACGGCGACGCGGACGTCGTCGTCTTCAACACCTGCGCCGTCCGCGAGAACGCCGACAACAAGCTCTACGGCAACCTCGGCCGCCTCGCCCCCATGAAGACGAAGCGCCCCGGCATGCAGATCGCCGTCGGCGGCTGCCTCGCCCAGAAGGACCGCGACACCATCGTGAAGCGGGCGCCGTGGGTGGACGTCGTCTTCGGCACGCACAACATCGGCAAGCTGCCGGTCCTCCTGGAGCGCGCCCGCGTCCAGGAAGAGGCGCAGATCGAGATCGCCGAGTCCCTGGAGGCCTTCCCCTCCACGCTGCCGACCCGCCGCGAGAGCGCGTACGCGGCCTGGGTGTCGATCTCCGTCGGCTGCAACAACACCTGCACCTTCTGCATCGTCCCGGCACTGCGCGGCAAGGAGAAGGACCGCAGGACCGGCGACATCCTGGCCGAGATCGAGGCCCTGGTCGGCGAGGGCGTCTCCGAGATCACCCTGCTCGGCCAGAACGTCAACGCGTACGGCAGCGACATCGGCGACCGTGAGGCCTTCGGCAAGCTGCTGCGCGCCTGCGGGCAGATCGAGGGCCTGGAGCGGGTCCGCTTCACCTCGCCGCACCCGCGCGACTTCACCGACGACGTGATCGCCGCCATGGCCGAGACCCCGAACGTGATGCCGCAGCTGCACATGCCGATGCAGTCCGGATCGGACACCGTGCTGAAGGCGATGCGCCGCTCGTACCGCCAGGACCGCTTCCTGGGGATCATCGAGAAGGTCCGGGCCGCCATCCCGGACGCGGCGATCACCACCGACATCATCGTGGGCTTCCCCGGTGAGACGGAGGAGGACTTCGAGCAGACCCTGCACGCGGTCCGCGAGGCCCGCTTCTCGGCGGCCTTCACCTTCCAGTACTCCAAGCGCCCCGGCACTCCGGCGGCCACCATGGAGGGGCAGATCCCCAAGGAGGTCGTCCAGGCGCGCTACGAGCGTCTCGTCGCCCTCCAGGAGGAGATCTCCTGGAACGAGAACAAGAAGCAGGTCGGCCGCACCCTGGAGCTGATGGTCGCCGAGGGCGAGGGCCGCAAGGACGGCGCCACCCATCGGCTGTCCGGCCGTGCCCCCGACAACCGGCTGGTCCACTTCACCAAGCCCGACGAAGAGGTCCGCCCCGGCGACGTGGTCATCGTCGAGATCACCTACGCCGCCCCGCACCACCTGCTCGCCGAGGGCGCCGTCCTGGGCGTGCGCCGCACGCGCGCGGGGGACGCCTGGGAGAAGCGCAACGCCGCCGAGGCCGCCAAGCCGGCGGGCGTCATGCTCGGCCTGCCGAGGATCGGTGCCCCCGAGCCGCTCCCGGTCGCCGCGGGCAGCGGCTGCGGCTGCGACTGACCAAATGACCAACTGCCCGGCTGACCAACTGACCAACTGACCGGCTGACCGCCTGGCCGACTGACGGGGCGACATCGGCCGGGACGGCGGGCCGACGCGGGCCGACGGAACCGGAGTGGAGCCGGGGCGGATCGTCGGTCGGCACCGTTACGCTGCGGATCATGCTTGTAGCCGCCGCAGTCTGCCCCTGCCCTCCGCTGCTCGTCCCCGACGTCGCCGCCGGCGCGGCACCCGAGTTGCAGGCCGCCCGCGCGGCCTGCACGGACGCGCTGGGCGTGCTCGCCGCATCCCGTCCCGACCTGCTGGTGGTCGTCGGCCCCGCCGAACAGAACGGTCGCGGACCGCACCCGGAGGGCACCCGCGGCTCCTTCAGCGGTTTCGGGGTCGATCTCGAGGTGTGCCTCGGTCGCCCGGACGCGGCCGCCGCGAGCCCGGACGTCTCGGAACGCGGGCTGCCGCCCTCCCTCGCCGTCGCCGCCTGGCTGCTGGAGCGCACCGGCTGGTCCGACGCCCCGGTGGAGGGCCTCGGAGTGGGGGAACCTCTGGAGGCCGAGCGGTGTATCCAGGCGGGGGAGCACATCGGCGGCCGGGCCGGGCGGGTGGCGCTGCTGGTGATGGGTGACGCCAGCGCGTGCAGGACGCTCAAGGCGCCGGGCTATCTCGACGAGCGCGCGGCGGGCTTCGACGCGGAGGTCGCGCGTGCGCTGGGAACCGCGGACGTGGCGGCGCTCAAGGCACTGGACACCGCCCTGGCCCACGAGCTGAAGGCCGCGGGCCGCGCCCCCTGGCAGGTCCTCGCCGGCGCGGCCGAGGGCGCGGGGCTCGGCGGCGCCCTGCTCTACGACGACGCCCCGTACGGAGTGGGATACCTGGTGGCGGCCTGGTCCTAGAGGCCGCACCGGGAAAGCCGTGGCGCGTTGAGCCGTACGAGCGAGGGACGGCCGGGGCACGAACTCGCCGCCCGGCGGCGTCCCGCGGCTTCCGTCGCCCGGGCCCTCCGCCGCGCCGCTCTCGCCCCTCTGCCGTGCCCGGCGGCGTCCCGCGGCTTCAGCAGCTCCTGCCGTCCTGCTGTGCCCGCGTCGCTGCTGCCGTGCCCGCGTCGCTCACGCCGTCCCGTCGTGCCCGCGTCGCTCACGCCGGCCACCGGCCGCTGTGCCCGCACCGGGCCGGAAACGGCGGACGGCCGGAAGCCCGAGGGC
>NZ_JBHWVI010000037.1:0-53831 GCF_042737005.1 Streptomyces sp. NPDC060027 | reverse complement strand
GACGAAAACGGCTCCGGTCCACGATGTCGTGGACCGGAGCCGTCTGTCGGATGTGTGGGCGATACTGGGTTCGAACCAGTGACCTCTTCGGTGTGAACGAAGCGCTCTCCCGCTGAGCTAATCGCCCGGGCGCAGAGAGAACATTACCCCATGTCAGGGGGTGGCTTCGACCAGCGGAGTCGGCTCGGAAGCGGCCCGAGCCGGGCTCGTCATTCCTTGATGTTCCACGGCATCTCGAAGCCGAACTTCCAGAGGTACACGCCGACGAGGACGGCCACGATCACGAGGCCGACCGTGGTGAGGATGATGTTGCGGCGCCGGACCTTGGGGTCGAGCGCCCGTTGCGTCGCCTCCGTGACCTTGCGCTTCGTCCAGCGGAGCACCAGCTGGGCCCAGACGAACTCGGTCGCCCAGATCGCCATGCCGCCGAAGATCACCAGCCAGCCGGGACCCGGCAGCGGCAGCATGACCACGCCCGCGCCGACGACCGCGAGCCCGACGATGAAAACACCCACCTGCCAGCTCACGTGCAGCGCGCGGCGCGCCTTGATGAATTCCGGCGCCCGAGAACCGAGCGCTCGCTCATTCTTCGCCTCGTCGTCCACCATGGCGACCTCGCCCGGCTCGTCACTCCCCGTATTCATACGACCAAACCCTACCCGAGAGAAACCGGTCACCGGAATGGCCCTATCCGGCGAAGGCACCCTCGGCCGGATGAGTTACATAAAGACACGCAAAACACTCAGAGGGGTTTACAACGGCACCGTAGGTGGCATGTCGATTTCGCCGACGTGCGAATCCCCGAGCGCACACTGAGCGAAAGGCCCTGGCGCTTATGAACACCACGGTCAGCTGCGAGCTGCACCTGCGCCTCGTTGTGTCGAGCGAGTCCTCACTGCCTGTACCCGCAGGACTGCGGTATGACACGGCCGATCCCTACGCCGTGCACGCCACCTTCCACACCGGAGCCGAGGAAACCGTCGAGTGGGTGTTCGCCCGCGACCTCCTCGCCGAGGGCCTGCACCGGCCCACCGGTACCGGCGACGTCCGAGTCTGGCCGTCCCGAAGCCACGGCCAGGGCGTCGTATGCATCGCCCTGAGCTCTCCGGAGGGTGAAGCCCTGCTCGAAGCCCCTGCGAGGGCCCTGGAATCATTCCTGAAGCGAACGGACGCAGCCGTGCCTCCCGGCACGGAACACCGGCACTTCGATCTCGACACGGAGCTCTCACACATCCTGGCCGAGAGCTGACGCGTCACCAGAGCCGCCCGGCGCCGTCCACTCGGGGAGACGGCTCGGGCCTAGACAACCGCATAAGGAACACATCGGCGCCGGCGCCGCGGACAGTCCGCGGCGGCGGCGCCGGTGCGCGTCCGCCGCGCCGGCCCCCACCGCCGGCTCCACGGACCGGCACCCACGCGGCAGCCCCACGCCGGGCACGCACCTCCCGCGCCCCCGCGGTCACCACCCGTCACCACCCGTCACTCCCCCTCGGGGCACCCCGGACACCGTTCCCTCCCGGCCTGCCTTTCGGGCACCCACGGAGGCACGGCCGCTCCGCGCCCGGGGGCGCCTCCCGTGACGGGCTCCCCTCTCCCGCGGACGCCCGCCCGTCTCCACCGCGCCGGGAAGCCACTACCATCGGCCAGCATCGGGGCGGGCACCCTCGCCCGACCCCCAGGCCAGGGAGCGAATCGTGCTGATCACCCACGACACCCGGTGCGCGCTCGACGCCGTGGTGGATCTGGTGAACACCGCGCCGGAGGACGAGACGGCGGACGGGCTCGCCGATGTCCCGTCCCTCGCCGATTTCGTACGACGGAACGACATCAGTGATGTCGGCGTGCTGTCGGAGCACGATCTCGCGGCCGTGCGCGACGTCCGCGGCCGGTTCGCGGGGGTCTTCGCCGCCGAGGATCCGCGTGTCGCCGCCTCGCTCATCAACGAGCTGGTCGCCGCCGCCGGCACCACGCCCCGGCTGACGGACCACGACGGCTACGACTGGCATGTCCACTACTTCGCGCCGGGCGCCTCGGTCGCCGATCATCTCGCGGCCGACTGCGGGATGGCGCTGGCGTTCTTCGTGGTCGCCGGAGAGCAGGAGCGGCTGCGCCGCTGCGAGGCCCCGGACTGCCGACGGGCCTTCGTCGATCTCTCCCGCAACCGCTCCCGCCGCTACTGCGACAGCCGCACCTGCGGGAACCGGCTCCACGTGGCCGCCTACCGGGCGCGCCGCAAGGAAGCCGCGGGCTGAGCGACGGACGGGAGGCCGACAGGCTCACGCACGGACGGTCCGGAAGGCCGACAGACTCACGCACGGACGGTCCGGGAGGCCGACAGGCTCACGCACGGACGGTCCGGGAGGCCGACAGACTCACGCACGGACCCCGGGAGAGCGACAGGCTCCGGACGACAGCGAGAGACCGGCAGGCTCCGGACGAACGGCCGGGAGGTCGGCAGGCTCACGGACGGGCAGGCTCACAGGCCGGTGCCGTGCGGGTCGCGGGACGGAACAGCCGGACGACGTTCCGGAGGGCCGGGCTGACGGAGCCCTCGGCGGGTGACGCCAGGGGCTCCGTGTACAGCTCAGAGCAGCAGCAGGTCATGCAGCGAAGCCATGAGCAGCAGACAGCCGATCACCGCAAGGAAGATCATCAGCGGCGGCTGGGAGAGCGCGAAGAGACAACCACGCCGCTCCTCGGGCGGGGCAGCGGTGTCGCTCGGTGTTGTGTCCAGCATCTCGCGGGCGATGATGACGCAGGGAGCACTCCCTCCGCGATCAACACGCCCGGAATATACGGGAGTTCGCTGGATCATGTGACGGGCGCGCTCGAACGTGAACGGTTCCGCGCGTTCACCGTCCGACGCGCGTGCGATCTTGGATCGGCTCAGCCGGTCAGATGCCGTGCTTCTTCAGGATCGCCTCGACGTCGCTGAAGTCGTCCCCGGAACCCTTGGCCCGCGGCGTCGCGGCGGGCCGGGCGACGGTGCCGGCACCCTGGCCCAGCGAGGGGGCCGAGGCCGCGGGAGCCATCGCGTCCCGCTGCGCGGCGGCCTTCGCGGCCTTGCGCTCCTTCCGCGTCCCCCCGCTTCGACGCTCCACGGTACGGGTGATCATGAACAGCAGCCAGGCGCCGCCGAGCACCACGAAGCCGGCCCACGCGGTCGGACTGAACGCGGTATCGGCCAGCCAGCCGACCACTCCGGTCATGACCAGGCCGATCGGCACCAGGGAGTAGGCGGCGATCCGGGCGGCCGCCAGGAAACGCTTGCGGTAGGCCGTCACTGCGGCGATGCCCAGGCCGGCGACGGAGACGGCGGAACAGACGGTCTCTGCGATCATTCCGGTCCTCCAGGCAGGGCTGGGTGGTTCGTCCCTTCCATCCTGCACCGTCCCCTGCCCGGTATGCCATGGTCCGGGCAGACCTCAGGGAGATCTCCGGGTCGCCGTCCTCCCCAGGTCCCGGTTCGGCCGCCCCCCGCCGGGGCTGGGAGACTGGATCCCATGAACGACTCCTCCCCCGCGCGTCCGGCCCCCGTCGTCCTGGACGTCTGGTGTGAACTCCAGTGCCCCGACTGCCGTGGCGCTCTCGCCGACCTGCGCGCGCTGCGTGCCCGCTACGGCGACCGTCTCGAGCTGCGGCTGCGGCACTTCCCCCTGGAGAAGCACAAGCACGCCTTCGCCGCGGCGCAGGCCGCCGAGGAGGCCGCCGAGCAGGGCAGTGCCTGGCCGTACATCGAGGCCGTGCTCGGTCGCGTGGAGGAGCTGGACCGTGGGGGCGAGGCCTTCCTGGTCGAGATCGCGCGGGAACTCGGCCTGGACGCCGAGGAGTTCGACACGGCCCTGATCGACGGCCGGCACATCCTGATCGTCGACGCCGACCAGGCCGAGGGCAAGGCGATCGGCGTCACCGGCACCCCGACGTACGTCATCGGCGATGAGCGGCTGGACGGCGGCAAGAGCCAGGACGGACTGCGCGAGCGGATCGAGGAGATCGCCGACCGGCTGCTCGCCGAACAGGCCTGAGCCCCGCGCCGAGCCACGCGACCGACCTGCTGCGGAAGCTCGTCGGGAGGCGCGTGCCGACTAGAGCAGCCTCTTGAACAGGTGGTACGCCGTCGTCTCGTAGCCGAGTGACTCGTAGAGCCGCTCGGCCGGGGTGTTCCCCGCGAAGACGTTGAGGCCCACACGGCTCGACCCGACGGCCGTCGCCTGTGCCTCGGCGAGCCGCATGAGTGTCCGCCCGTGGCCGTGTCCGCGCCGGTCCGCGCGGACCCCCACGTCGTAGACGAAGGTGCGCCCGTCCCGGTCCCCCAGCCAGAGGTCGCCCACGGGGACGCCCTCGTGCTCCAGGACGCTCAGCCGTGCGCTCGCGGTGTCCGGGCCCTGGGGCAGCGCACCGCCGAAGTCCCGGTCCGCCTTGGCGAGCGCGTCGGCCTCCGGCACACCGCGCCGGATCCAGTCCTCGGCGTACGCCTGCCGGCCCCTCCGGTCCCAGATCTCGTACTCGTCCCAGGTCATGGGCCGGGCGGCGCTGCCGGGGGGCAGCACGGGAGGGGGACCTTCGAGCACCTTCTCCATCCCGCGGTTGCGCAGGACGTAACCGAGTGCCCTGGTGAACTCCAGGGCCCCGGCGGCGGCGCCGGGGACGGTCACCTCGATCTGCCGGCAGCCCCAGCCGCGCACCACCTCCTCGGCGGCCAGCGCGGCCACGGTGCCGCGACCGCGACCGCGGTCCGGCTCCTCGATGCGAAGCTCGTGGATCTTGGCGACGTCCGGTCCGTAGGAGGTGTCCGTCGCCAGGTGTACAACGCCGACGGGACGGCTGTTCACGCACACGTGGTAGCGGCGTGAACACGTCCCGTCAGCGGCGTGCTGAAGCGGCTCGGTCGGCCGCAGTGTCGTTGTCATCAGGGGTGTTGTACCCCTTGAGGCGGGCGCGGTCAGCCGAATTTCCGCGCCGTCAGGGGCCGGTGGCCCCGAGGACCGGTCAGGGATCGAGGTCGTCCGCGGCCCGCTCGTCGAAGACGCGCATGGCCTTGGCGGTCACCGGGCCCGCTGCGCCCGGCAGTTCACGGGCGTCGACCCGGTGGACGGCCTGCACATCGCGCAGTGTGGACGTCAGGAAGATCTCGTCCGCGCGCTCGATGACGTCCAGCGGCAGGTCGGTCTCCTTGGCGCCCGTCCATTCGACGGTGAGGGCGCGGGTGATGCCGGCGAGGCAGCCGGAGGCGACCGGCGGGGTGTGGATCTCGCCGTCGAGGACGACGAAGACGTTGGACCCGGTGCCCTCGCAGAGTCGGCCCACGGTGTTGGCGAACAGCGCCTCGGACGCGCCGTGTTCACGCGCGCGGGCCAGGGCGACGACGTTCTCGGCGTACGAGGTGGTCTTGAGGCCGGTCAACGCGCCGCGCTCGTTGCGGGTCCAGGGGACGGTGACGACCGCGGTGGAGTCGGGACGCCGGTCGGAGGCGCCGAGCGCGACGACGAGGGTCGGACCGTGCTCGCCCCGGTCGGAGCCGAGCGGGCCGTGGCCGCCGGTGTAGGTGATGCGGAGCCGGCCGAGCGGCATCGGGTTGGCGTCGAGGACGGCGGCGCAGGCGCGGCGCACCTCGTCGGCGTCGGGCTCGGGCAGACCGAGGCCGCGCGCCGAGCGGGCCAGCCGGTCGAGGTGGCGGGTCATCGCGAAGGGCCGGCCGTGGACCGCCTTCACGGTCTCGAAGATGCCGTCACCCACGGTCAGCCCGTGGTCGAAGACGGAGACGCGGGCGGCCTCGATGTCCTGCAGCCCGCCGTCGAGCCAAAGCTTCACTGTCCTACCTCGCATGAATCTGCCGGAGCCGGACGGGTCGTCCGGCGTGGCGTTTCGGCCCCGGTCCCGGGCGTGGTCCCGAGGACCGGCTCAGGACGGGAGAGTCCCGTCACCCGCCTCGTACTCTCCCGACGCTACCGCGAGCAGCCGGGACGCCTTCAGCTCGGTCTCCCGCCACTCCCCCTCGGGGTCGGATCCCCAGGTGATGCCCGCTCCCGTGCCGAAGCGCAGGACACCGTCGGCGCGGTCGATCCAGAAGGTGCGGATGCCGACGGCCAGCTCGCCGGTGCCGCGGTCGGCGTCGACCCAGCCGATGCCTCCGCAGTACGGGCCGCGCGGCGCGGTCTCCAGGGCGTCGATGATCCGCAGGGCACTGGACTTCGGGGCGCCGGTGACGGAGCCGGGCGGAAAGGCGGCGGCGAGGAGTCCGGGCCAGCCGACGTCCTCGCGGAGCTCACCGTGGACGGTGGAGACGAGGTGCACGAGTCCCGGGTGCTTCTCGACGACGCACAGGTCGGGCACGGTCACGGTGCCGGTGGCGCAGACCTGGCCGATGTCGTTGCGGACGAGGTCCACGATCATCACGTTCTCGGCGTAGTCCTTGTCCAGGAGGTCCGCCTCGGTGCGTCCGGTGCCCTTGATCGGGCCCGACTCGACGGAGCGGCCCGCGCGGCGCAGGAAGAGTTCCGGGGAGGCGGTGGCTATCTCGACGCCGTGGGCCGGCAGCCGGATCGTTCCCGCGTACGGTGCCGGATTGCCGCGGGCGAGCAGAGCGGTCAGCGCGTCCACGTCCGCGTCGGGCGGGACGGGTGCGCTGAGGACGCGGCAGAGGTTCGCCTGGTAGACCTCGCCGGAGGCGATGTGCTCGCGGATGCGTCGTACGCCTGCGGTGTAGGCGGCGCGGTCGAGGGACGAGTTCCAGTCACCGGCGGCCGGGCCGTGCCAGCGTCCGGGCACCGGCGCGGGCACCGGCTCCTCGCGTACGTCCCGGAAACGGGCGCAGGTCAGACGCCCCTCGAAGGAGGCCGAGACGGCCCAGAAGCCGGTCGAGTCCAGGGCCGCGGGATCGCTGGTGACGTCGAGGAGGCCGGTCGCGACGAGGCCGCCGAAACGGGCGAGAGGAGGGAGGTCGAGCACGCAGACGAGTCTAGGGCGGGCGTGCGGCAGGCGCCCTGACCGTGTCCTCGGGGGGACAGACCGCAGCACGCTGCACAAACGCGTTTTTGTGCTGGCCCGGGAATCCGCTAGAGTTCAACTCGTCGCCGGGACGCGCAAGCGCCACGGAAACGACAAGCGGACGTAGCTCAGTTGGTAGAGCGCAACCTTGCCAAGGTTGAGGTCGCCAGTTCGAACCTGGTCGTCCGCTCGCAGGATGAGGGGGATCTTCCCGAACCCCCGCACTCCTGGTGGAGTGGCCGAGAGGCGAGGCAACGGCCTGCAAAGCCGTCTACACGGGTTCAAATCCCGTCTCCACCTCCAAGGACGATTAGCTCAGCGGGAGAGCGCTTCCCTGACACGGAAGAGGTCACTGGTTCAATCCCAGTATCGTCCACTGGTCCGCAAGGATCCCCGCGCGATTAGCTCAGCGGGAGAGCGCTTCCCTGACACGGAAGAGGTCACTGGTTCAATCCCAGTATCGCGCACGCAAGTCCAGCAGCAAGCGTGGCTTCGACCGCGTGACCTGCGCGATTAGCTCAGCGGGAGAGCGCTTCCCTGACACGGAAGAGGTCACTGGTTCAATCCCAGTATCGCGCACCAGCAAAGCCCCCGGCCGTCTCGTACGGTCGGGGGCTTCGTCGTGTCCGGGTGCGGCGGGCCGTGTCCCGGACACGACGAAGGGGCCCCTCCGCCCGGGAGGAGGCCCCTTCGGTCGTTCAGGACGAGAAGAGCATGTGGCCGAAGCTCTTGTGCCGGTGGTGGCCGCCGTGGCCGCCGTAGTGACCACCGCCGTGCTGCGGGGCGCCCCAGGCCGGCGCCGGTGCGGACGGGTAGGCCTGCGGGGCGCCCTGGGGCGGCTGCGCGGGCTGCGACCACTGCGACTCGACGCGGGTCAGCGACTCCAGCTCGCCGTAGTCGAGAAATATCCCGCGGCAGCCGCTGCACTGCTCGATCTGGACGCCATTGCGGTTGTACGTGTGCATCGGCGCATGGCATTTCGGACACTGCATGCTCGGCTCAACTCCTCGCCAGTCGGTACTGCTTCCGCCAGGACAGACTCTGCCCGGCTTCGGTCGGTTGCACCCTACGTCGCGAAACCTTGCGTCAACTCGGGCGGGGCGGAACTCATTCGGTCGCAGGCGTCGACGACGGCCAGCTGCACCTCGTCCAACGGGCGGTCCGCGGCGGTGGACTTGGCGACGGCCAGGGCTGCGGTCTGCACGGTGAGGGCGCGGGCCGCGACGTCCAGGGCGGACCAGGGATCGCCGGCGGCGGGAACGGCCGGGCCGCCCGCGGCCCGGTAGGCGGTCAGGAAGCGGAGCCACTCGTCGGTGGGGAGGAGCCCGCAGGCGTACCAGGCGGCCGGGCGGGCCAGGTCCCAGGTGGGGTCGCCGACGCCCAGGTCGTCGACGTCGATCAGGACCCAGGGACCGTCCGCCGCGGGATGGCGTACGAGCTGGCCGAGGTGCAGGTCGCCGTGGCACAGGGTCGTGGCGTCCGGCATCGGGGCCTCCGCCCGTGCCCAGCCCGGCAGCGCCCCCCAGGCACGCAGGACCGGGGCGGCGGCCGGATGCGGGCCGGCGGCGCGCAGGCGGGCGATCGCGCGGGCGGCCTTGGCGGGGCCCCGCATGGGCGGCAGGCCGTCCGGGGCGGTGGCCCGGTGCAGGCGGGCCAGGAGGGTCGCGGCCGCCTCCCACGGGGCCGCGTCGGGGGTGTCGGGGTCGACCGGGGCGCCGTACGGCCAGAGAGTCACCCGGCGGCCGAGGAGATCGGCGGAGACGGGGTTCAGCGGCGGCAGGAGGATGCCGGGGAGGCTCGCGGCCACGGAGAGGCGGAGGGCGAGCGCGGCGGGGTCCGTGGCCGGGGCGTGGGCCTTGGCGACGAGGTCGCCGTGGCGCACGACGGTGCCGTCGTCGCGGTCCGCGAGGAGTGCGTCCCCGGCGTCGCAGGGGCAGGGCACAGCCGTCGCGGGGTGGGCCGCGTGGCGTGCCGCGGCGGTGAGTGCGGGCAGCAGGGTGTCTGCGGTCACGGGTCCCCCTGGGGCTGTACGACGTCTGCCGGTGAGGGTACGCAGCCGAGGACGCACCCCCGCCGACCGGCCCCGCAACTCCCCGACACCCTGGCGCTCCGGCACCCCGGCTCTCGGGCTCTCTGGCACCGCATCCCCTGTCGCAACTGGCACCACAGCACCCCAAAGGATCCTGGCTCTCCGGCACGGGCACCGGCACGGGCATTGGAGCGTCGGCACCCCGACTTTCCGGCACCGCGGCACCGCATCCCCTGTCGCAGCACCGGCACCGCAGCACCCCGGCTCTCGGCATCAGTCACCCGGCACGCCGGGATCGGCACCGGCGCCGCAGCACCCCGGCACAGCACCACTCCGACAGTCCGGCGCCGGGCCCCGGCCCGGAACCCGGCATGAAGAATGCCCGCGCAGCTCCCCAGCTGTGCGGGCATTCTTCGTGCCGTCCGCCGCACCCCCGTCCCCACGGGGTTTCATGGCCGGATGTCCCCGCCCGGACCGCTCTTCCGGGCCTGGGGCGCCGCTCAGCGCCCCAGCATCACGCCCACGGACGACGCCTGTGTGACCACCGCTTCCCAGCCGCCGAAGACGACTACGAGCAGGGCCGCCAGGGGAAGGACCATCGCTGTCGCCACCAAGGGGTGGCGCCGACCCTGGCGGGTGCCGAACGCGGCGCTGTACGCCCTGCGTCCCTGCGTGCGGAGCCCTGTCCGCGGTGCCGTGTGGGCCATGGTCCCTCTCCTGACCGAGTTTCTGTCGTGCCTGGCAGCGGCGGGTGTCTGACCTCGGGGGACGAGTGCTGCACCCGCCGCTTGACCTCAAATCTAGGCGTGCGGAGGGCGTGGGTCGTCATGCCCTCGTACCGATTGCCGGGCCTCCCGGAGGATGAGCGATGACCTGCGGAGTACTCCCCTGGGTGGAGACGGGGACCTAGGTCTCAGGGTCTTCCCGGAGGGGGCGTCCCATGTGCCCCTACTGTTCCGAACTGTCCTCCCGGGGGACCGGCTGCTCGACGAGCGCCAGCACCCGAGTCGCCATGAAGCGGGCGGTCCGTACCACTGATCCGCTTCGGGTGACTTCGCTCACTTCTACGACACCTCGGCGCACCGCCGTCTCCACCCGGCGACCCGCCCTGCTGGCTACCACCTCGTACGTACGCGTCGTGTCCCCTGCGTCCACGACTATCTCCACGCGGTCACCCTTCACGGGTTCAATCCCCCTTCTGCGATGGATGGTTGGGATCACAGGCAGTCCAAAGAGGCCCTGTTCGCACGCTCCCTGACCACCTTTCAAGTTTCCCACCCGGCACTGACAATCGATCGGGACGAGAGGGCGCGGCCTCTGCGCGCACCCGGCCGCGGAAACGTAAGCTGTGGCTCGTCAAACGGACCGGGCAGCGGGGATGGACATGGCGATGATGCGCCTGAGGCGCGAGGACCCGCGTGTCGTCGGCTCGTTCAGGCTTCACCGACGGCTCGGCGCGGGCGGGATGGGTGTTGTCTACCTGGGCTCCGACCGGCGCGGCCAGCGGGTCGCCCTGAAGGTGATCCGGCCGGATCTGGCGGAGGATCAGGAGTTCCGCTCGCGGTTCGCGCGCGAGGTCTCAGCGGCACGGCGGATCAGGGGCGGCTGCACGGCCAGGCTCGTCGCCGCCGACCTGGAGGCGGACCGTCCGTGGTTCGCCACGCAGTACGTGCCCGGCCCCTCCCTGCACGACAAGGTCGCCGAGGAGGGTCCGCTGTCGGCCGCCGACGTGGCCGCCGTCGGTGCCGCCCTCTCCGAGGGGCTGGTCGCGGTGCACGAGGCCGGGGTGGTCCACCGTGACCTGAAGCCGTCCAACATCCTGCTGTCCCCGAAGGGGCCGCGGATCATCGACTTCGGCATCGCCTGGGCGACCGGGGCCAGCACGCTCACGCACGTCGGCACGGCGGTCGGGTCCCCCGGATTCCTGGCGCCCGAGCAGGTGCGCGGCGCCGCCGTCACCCCGGCCACGGATGTCTTCGCGCTCGGGGCCACGCTCGCCTACGCGGCGACCCAGGACTCGCCCTTCGGACAAGGCAGTTCCGAAGTGATGCTCTACCGGGTGGTGCACGAGGAGCCCCACCTGCACGGGGTTCCGGACGCCCTCGCCCCGCTCGTCCGGGCCTGTCTGGCGAAGGACCCCGAGGAGCGGCCCAGCACGCTCCAACTGTCGTTGCGGCTCAAGGAGATCGCGGCCCGCGAGGCCCACGGCACGGCTGACGTGCGGCCGCCCGCGCCGCGCACGGATCCGGACCGGCCGACGGGGCGCCTCGCCGAGCAGTACGTCGAGCAGCGCACCCAGCGGCGCCCGGGGGCCACTCCCCCGCCGCGCACCGGCGGGACGAACGGCGGATCGCGGCCGGCGCCCGCCCGCAACACCGGCCGCTCCGGGAGCAGGCCCGCGCCCCGCAGCGGCGCCGGACGCCCCGGTCCGCGGACCACCGGAACGGGCAGGCGGCCCGCCAATCCGCGGCTGCTGCGCCAGCGGCTCTTCGTGTTCGTGGTGGTGACGCTGCTGGTCGCGCTCGGTATCGCGGCGGCCCAGGGGTGCCAGGGGCCGGCCCGCGGGCTCGACGACGGGGTCCCGCGCAAGGACGTACGCCAGGAGCAGTCGTCGTACGAGCCTAGGCAGACCGGCGCTTCGACGTCCGGGACGGACCGGAGCCAGGTCCACCGGAACGGCTAGGACCTGTCCGATGGATCACGCCGCGGACGCGGGATCGGGCCCGCACGTCGGTGGCGGGGCGGCCGAGCCCCCGCGCGGACGTCAGCTCTCCGGGCGGCCCGTCGCCACCGCGTAGAAGGCGACCGCGGCCGCCGCTCCGACGTTCAGGGAGTCGACGCCGTGGGCCATCGGGATGCGGACCCATTCGTCGGCCGCCATCAGGGCCCTGGTGGAGAGGCCGTCGCCCTCCGCGCCGAGCATCAGGGCGACGCGGTCCATCCGGTGCGGGGCGGCCTCGTCGAGGGACCTGGCCTTCTCGTCCGGAGTGAGGGCGAGCAGGTTGAACCCGGCGTCGCGCACCGATTCCAGGCTCTTGGGCCAGGCGTCGAGACGGGCGTAGGGGACCGAGAAGACCGCACCCATCGAGACCTTCACCGAGCGGCGGTACAGGGGGTCGGCGCAGTCCGGGGAGAGCAGCACCGCGTCCATGCCGAGGGCGGCGGCGGAGCGGAAGATGGCGCCGATGTTGGTGTGGTCGTTGACCGACTCCATGACGACGACGCGGCGCGCGGACCGCAGCAGTTCGTCCGCCGTCGGGAGCGGCTTGCGCTGCATCGAGGCGAGCGCTCCCCGGTGCACGTGATAGCCGGTGACCTGCTCGGCGAGCTCAGGGCTGACCGCGTAGACGGGTGCCGGGAGTTCGTCGATGACGTCACGCATGACGTCGACCCACTTGGCGGACAGCAGCATCGAACGCATCTCGTACCCGGCGTCCTTGGCCCTTCTGATGACCTTCTCGCCCTCGGCGATGAACAGGCCCTCGGCGGGTTCGCGCTTGCGGCGCAGTTCCACGTCGGTCAGGCCCGTGTAGTCGCGCAGACGCGGGTCGTCGGGGTTCTCGACGGTGATGAGATCGGCCACAGGGTGATACTGCCTTGTCCTGGGTGCGGTGCCAACGGCTGGGAACGGGTTGGGTTACCCGTGGTTACTCGGGAAGTCCGGCGCCTGCGTTCACGACCTCGCCGATGACGATGACCGCGGGGGGCCTCACATCCTCGGCGCGGACGGTCTCGGCGACGGTGGCCAGGGTGGCGTCGACGCGGCGCTGCGCCGCGGTCGTGCCCTCCTGGACGAGGGCGACGGGGGTGTCGGCCGGCTTGCCGTGCTCGACGAGCGTGTCGGCGATCCTGCCGATCTTGTCGACGCCCATGAGGACGACGAGGGTGCCGCGCAGCTTGGCGAGCGCGGGCCAGTCGACGAGGGAGCGCTCGTCGTCGGGCGCCACATGGCCGCTGACCACGGTGAACTCGTGTGCGACACCCCGGTGGGTGACCGGGATGCCCGCGGCGCCCGGCACCGAGATCGAGCTGGAGATGCCGGGGACGATCGTGCAGGCGATGCCCGCCTCGGCGAGGGCCTGGGCCTCCTCCATGCCGCGGCCGAAGACGAACGGGTCGCCGCCCTTCAGCCGGACGACGGACTTGCCCTGCCTGGCGTGCTCGATGAGCGCGTTGTTGATGGCCTCCTGGGCCATGAACCGGCCGTACGGGATCTTCGCCGCGTCGATCACCTCGACGTGCGGCGGGAGTTCGGCGAGCAGGTCACGGGGACCGAGGCGGTCGGCGATGACCACGTCGGCCTCGGCGAGCAGCCGGCGGCCGCGGACCGTGATCAGGTCGGGGTCGCCGGGACCTCCGCCGACCAGGGCGACGCCGGGGGTACGGGTGCGGTGGTGCGGCGCGACGAGGGTGCCGTCGCGCAGGCCCTCGACCACGGCGTCGCGGATCGCGGCGGTGTGGCGGGGGTCGCGGCCCTTGGCGTTCGTGGTGAGGACGGCGACGGTCACGCCCTCGCTGTGACCGGTGGCCGGGGTCCAGGCCGTCGCCGCGTCGGCGTCGTCCGAGCGGACGCACCAGACACGGTTGCGCTCCGCCTCGGCCGAGGCGTCGGCGTTGGCCCGCGGGTCGCTGGTGGCGATCAGCGCGTACCAGGCGTCGGCGAGGTCGCCCTCCTCGTACGGGCGCCGCGTCCAGGTGATCTCGCCCGCGTCGGCCATCGCCTCGACGGACGGTGTCGCCCGCGGTGACACGAGGTGGACGTCCGCGCCCGCCGCGATGAGCGCGGGGAGCCGGCGCTGGGCCACCTGGCCACCGCCCAGGACGACGACGCGACGACCGGCGAGGCGGAGGCCTACGGGGTAGGCGGGGTGTTCGGCCATGGAGGTGCGGCTCCTCGTACGGGCAGGCGGTGCGGGCGGGCGCGCTGCGGCTTTGGAGCGGCCCTGACGTGGGGTTTTCGGTAGAGGTCCGGACAGGGGTCCAGACTACGGCGGGGCCGGGCGGGCAGCGCTGAGCGCCTGCCTGCCCCACCCGGCGCCGTCGGCCTACTTCTCGGTCACCCCGGCCGAGTCGAACGTCGCGACCTCGTGCATCGCCCGCGCCGCGCTCTGGACGATGGGCAGGGCCAGGAGGGCGCCGGTGCCCTCGCCCAGGCGCAGGTCGAGGTCGATCAGGGGGCGCAGGCCCAGCTTGTTCAGGGCCGCCACATGACCGGGCTCCGCGCTGCGGTGGCCCGCGATGCAGGCGGCCAGGACCTCGGGGGCGATGGCGCGGGCCACCAGTGCGGCGGCGCCGGCGCTGACGCCGTCCAGGATCACCGGCGTGCGCAGGGACGCGCCGCCGAGCAGGAGGCCGACCATGGCGGCGTGCTCCAGGCCGCCGATCGCCGCGAGGACACCGATCGGGTCGGCCGGGTCCGGCTGGTGGAAGTCGATGGCACGGCGGACGACCTCGGTCTTGCGGGCCAGGGTCTCGTCGTTGATGCCCGTACCGCGGCCCGTCACCTCGGCGGGGTCGGCGCCGGTGAAGACCGAGATCAGGGCCGCCGAGGCGGTCGTGTTGGCGATACCCATCTCACCGGTCAGCAGCGCCTTGTTGCCCGCCGCGACCAGGTCGCGGGCCGTCTCGATGCCCACCTCGAGCGCCGCGACGGCCTCTTCCCGGGTCATGGCGGGACCCGTCGTCATGTCGGCGGTGCCCGCGCGGACCTTGCGCGGCAGCAGGCCCGGTGTGGCCGGCAGGTCGGAGGCGACGCCCACGTCGATGACGCAGACCTCGGCGCCCACCTGGTTGGCGAACGCGTTGCAGACCGCGCCGCCGCCCAGGAAGTTGGCCACCATCTGCCCGGTGACCTCCTGCGGCCAGGGGGTGACGCCCTGGGCGTGCACGCCGTGGTCGCCCGCGAAGATCGCGACGGCAGCCGGCTCCGGGATCGGCGGCGGGCACATCCGGGACAGGCCCGACAGCTGCGCGGAGATGATCTCCAGCATGCCGAGGGCGCCCGCGGGCTTGGTCATCCGCTTCTGGCGCTCCCACGCCTCGCCCAGCGCCTTGGCGTCCAGGGGGCGGATGTTGGAGACCGTCTCGGCGAGCAGGTCGTGCGGCTCCTCGCCGGGCAGGGCGCGGCGGCCGTACGTCTCCTCGTGCACGACCCAGGACAGGGGGCGGCGCTTCGACCAGCCGGCCTGCATCAGCTCGGGCTCGTCGGGGAACTCGTCGACGTAGCCGACGCAGAGGTAGGCGACCACGTCGAGGTGGTCGGGCAGGCCCAGCGCGCGGACCATCTCCCGCTCGTCGAAGAAGCTGACCCAGCCGACGCCGAGGCCCTCGGCACGGGCCGCGAGCCACAGGTTCTCGACCGCGAGGGCGGAGGAGTACGGGGCCATCTGCGGCTGGGTGTGACGGCCGAGGGTGTGGCGGCCGCCCCGGGTCGGGTCGGCGGTGACGACGATGTTGACCGGGGTGTCGAGGATGGCCTCGATCTTCAGTTCCTTGAACTGCTTGGCGCGGCCCTTGGGAAGGGACTTGGCGTAGGCCTCGCGCTGGCGCTGGGCGAGTTCGTGCATGCTGCGCCGGGTGTCGGCGGAGCGGATGACGACGAAGTCCCAGGGCTGGGAGTGGCCGACGGACGGCGCGGTGTGCGCGGCCTCCAGGACGCGCAGCAGCACGTCGTGCGGGATGGGGTCGCTGCGGAAGCCGTTGCGGATGTCACGGCGTTCGCGCATCACCCGCAGCACGGCCTCGCGCTCGGCGTCGTCGTAGCCGGGGGCCGCCGGACCGGTGGACTCTCGTACGTCTTCCACCACGGCCGTGCTCTCTTCCTGGTCGGCGACCTGGGTGCGCAGGTCCTCCGCTTGCTGTGCGGCTACGGGTTCCGGCTCCGCCGTGAGCGGTTCCGGGACGGGGACGGGCCCGGGTGTGATCTCGGGCGCGGCCTCCGCCTCCCGGGGGGCGGGCACGGGCGCCGGAGCGAGTGGTTCCGCCTCCGTGACAGGGGCCTCCGCGATTCCCTCGGCGGTCTCCTCGACCGGAGCGGGCGCCACGACGATCGCGTCTTCCGCGGGCTCCTGAGCCACGGGCGGCTCCTCCTCCACGGGGAGGGGCGGCACGGTCATGGCGTGCGGCGGGGTCGGGGCCAGGTGCGGCGTGGCCGGCACGGTGCCCTCCACGGGCACGAACTGGCCGACGCCCTGGTCACCCTGGGGCACGAAGGGCGCACCGGGGTGTCCGGGAGCGCCCGCCGCGTCCAGGGCGCTCGGGTGGTGCTGGTCGCCCTGGGAGCGGCCGACGGCCGAGTGGGAAACCTCCGCGTGCGCGGCCACGACCACCGGTACGCCGTGCAGGGCCTCGTGGCCGGCGGGCTCGGGGAGGACGACGCCGTTGGGGGAGAAGGCACCGTCCTCCGAGAGCGCGGCGGCGTCCTCGGAGAGAGCGGCTCCGTTCTCGGCGAACGCGGCCTGGTCCGTGAACTGCTGGGCCTGGAAGCCTTCGAGGCCGATGCCCGGCCCACCGTGCGAGGCTTCCGCCGCGCGCGCGGAGAGTGCCGACAGCGCGGACTCCGGGGCCTCGAAGAGGTGCGGGGCGGCGGCGAGGAACTGCCCGGCCTCCGGCAGGGGTGCCTCGTCCGCGAATCGGACGGCGGGTTCCGGCAGCTGGACGCCGGGTTCGGCGAACCCGGCGTCGCCGGCCGCGAGGTCGGCCGGCTCGGCTCCGTACATCTCCTGGTCGGCGATCTGCTGCGGGGCCGGCTGAGAGGCCTGCGCGGCGACGACGTCCTCGGCCGGCGCGAGGTCCTGCGCGGGCGCGACCTGCTCGGCGTCCGCGGGGATCGGCACCGGTGCGGCCTCGGGCGCGGACACCTGCGCGTCGCCACCGGACCGCTCGGCGGAACCCGCCTGCTCGGCGGCCTCGGTGGCGTCCGGCGTGCCGAGGTCGTGCGGGGCGTCCGGGAACTGCGCGACGTCCGGGAACTGCAGGGCGTCGGGAAGCTGGGCGGCATCGGGAAGCTGGGCGGCGTCGGGAAGCTGGGCGGCCGACGCACCGTCCGCCGCGGGCACGGGCTCGGGAGCCTGTCCGTCCGCGGGGTCCTGGAGGTCGAGCGGCGCTTCGTGGGCCTGCGGCGTCGGCGCCTGGGCGGCGTCCGGCGTCAGGGTCTGGTCCTGGACGAAGGGCGTCGCGACGAACCCCGGCACCTGCTCGGCCTCCGCCGCCTGCGGCTCGGGAGCCGGTCCGGCCTCCACGTCAACGGCGGACGCGGGCGGCTGTACCGCCTCCGGGACGACCGTTTCTGCAGCCGTCGCCTCGAACCCGACCGGCGGAGTCCCCCACGGCACCGCGCCCTGGGGCGCGGCCTCGCCGAGCTGGGCCACGTCCAGGTACTCGGGACCGACCGTGGGCGGGCCGGCGTGCCGTGCGGGAGCGACGCGGGCCGCCATGGGGCCCGGACGCGCGCCCGCGGGTCCGCGGTCGGCCAGGGAGCGCACGGGGCTGGAGGAGCCGTCCGGCGTGGGCGGGCCGAGGTGCAGCGGGCGACGGGGCGCCACGGGCTGCGGGCCGGGCACGGGGTTCGGCGCACGGACGGCGCCGAGGTCGACCGCGCCGCTGTCCCGTCCGGCCGTCTCGTGCGGGCCGGGCTCGTCGGTGAAGGGCATCGGGGCCGGCGGCGGCACCTCGTTGCCCCAGGCGCCCTGGGCACCGGGCGCTCCGGGCATCAGAAGGAGGTCGTCGTCCTCGGCGGGGTTCTCGGAGGGGTCGAGGAAGGTGTACGCGCCCGGCGTGGTGACGCCCGGCTGCTCCACCATGCCTGCGTTCTCCGGCAATCCCTCGCCCGGGACCTGGCCGGTGTCGGTCATGCGTACCCCTCGCCCATCGGTTAGTGCTTCCAAGTCCAGCTCGCCCGGAACGGCGCACCGACCGCCCCACAGTGAAGAACGAGCGTGCGTGCCCAGCGGCACGAACGACCGGCCAACAAAGACGACAAAGCCATTAACTGGCATTGTCCCGGTCGTACCGCCCTCGCGACAGGTTGATCCGCGAGCGCCCGCTGTGGACTGCGCCACGTTGCGCGTCCTCCGGTTCTGCCGTACCACACACGCCTCAAAACGGGCGGGTTTTCCGGACATTGGCCTACGAAAGGCCGACCCCCCGGGAGCAGTACAACGATCGGCCAGCCTACCGCGCGCAGTACGACAACAGGATCACGGGGCGCGATCCGGCAAACGGCCGCTGAGCAGGAACGCGACGCTCCGCTCCTTCTCCGTCCAGGCCCTCGTATCGAGTTCGACGGACTGAATGAGGGCGCACTCGACGTCATAGCCGTGCTCGGTCAGATCGCGGCCGATGAGTTCGGCGGCGTCTCGGGTGGCGGCGTGCGCGACGATGCGCTGGGGCCGGCGGTCGGCGACGGCGGAGACGACCGCCGCTCCCCCGCCGCCGACGCGGACGACATCGGGTTCGGGCAGGTCCTCCAGGACGTGCGGGGCGCTGCCGTGCACGATCTGCATCTGGACGCCGAAGCGGCGGGCGGAGTGTTCGGTGCGGGTGCAGGCGCCCGGACTGCGGTCGACGGCGATGACGGCGGCACCGGTGCGGGCGGCCTCGGTGGCGAAGGCGCCGCTGCCGGAGCCGATGTCCCAGACGAGGTCGCCGACACGGGGTCCCAGGCGGGCGAGTTGGGCGGCCCGGAGCAGATCCGTCTCGCCCTCGCCGAGTGCGCCGCCGTACGCCCCGGCGGGCAGCGCCCAGCCGCGCGGTCCGCCGCCGGGCTCCCGGCCGGCGATCCAGCCGCCCCCTTCGGCCGCGGCCACGAAGCCGCCGATGACGATCACGACGTTCGGGTCGCGCCAGGTGTGGTCGGCCGCTTTGTCCGAGGTCAGGATCGTGACCTGTTCGCGGGCGGTGCCGAGCTCCTCGCAGATGACGAAGGTGCGGTGCACTCCTTCGAGCAGCAGCCCGAGTTCGGCGGGTCCGGCGCCGGGTGAGGTGAGGACAGCGACCTTGGTGTGGGCTCGGCATACATTCACCGCGCGTCGCAGGGTGCGGCTATGTGCGACGACCACTTGTGCGTCGTCCCAGGGCATTCCGGCGCGGGCGAAGGCGGCGGCCACCGCGGAGACGGCGGGCACGACTTCGACCTCCAGGCCGAACTCGGGTGCGCGCAGGGAGCGTACGACGCCGAAGAATCCCGGGTCCCCGTCGGCCAGGACGACGGCGGTGCCCCGGTGGCCCGCGATCCGGCGGGCGGCGAGGCCGACGCTGCCGAGACGGATGCGTTCGGCGCTCTCCGGCACTTCGGGGAGTGCGAGATGGTGGGCCGCGCCGGCCACCAGCGTGGCGGCACCGAGAGCCGAGCGCGCCGCGGCGGTCAGCGGCGAGCCGTCCCAGCCGATCACCGTGACCCGGTCGGCCATCGTCGTCAGTCTCCAGAAGGTCTTCGCAGGTCGTCAGGTGCAGCCCGGGCGGGCTCCGTGAGGGTACCTGGTGCGGCCGTGCGGTGCCCGGGCCGGGCGGTGCGGGGGCGGTCCCGCCGTTCCCGGACCGTGGTCCCGGTCCGTGCCCCGGGGTCCGGTGAGGGAACGCCCGTCCATCCACATGACTCGTCGCGACCGCTCCGGTACGCCGGTGAGGGCCCGGCACGCGGAGTGCCGTACGGCTGCCGGGCCGGGTCAGGCCCAGTCGTTGAACGAAGTGAAGCCACCGGTGTCGGCGAGATGCTCGCCCACGCCGTCGAGGTCCTCCGGCAGCAGGCTCCACACGATGAAGTCGGTGCGCAGGTCGACCCAGGACCCGTCCTCGGTCCGGGTGCGCGCTATGCAGGCGTTGCGCAGCACGCCCTCGCTGATGCAGCCGATCTTCTGGGCGACCTGCTGCGAGGCGGTGTTGTCGGCGGCCGTGCGCAGTTCGATGCGCTCGAACTTCTGGTCGCGGAAGAGCCATCGGGCGGTGGCGAGCGCGGCTTCGGACGCGTAGCCCTCGCCGCGCGCCCAGGGGGCGATGATGTAGGAGAGCTCGGTGGAGCGAACGCGCCAGTTCGTCTTGCCGAGTTGGATGATGCCGACCAGGCGCTGGGTGAGGAACTCCGTGACGGCGAGGTCGAGTCCGCGGCCCTCCGTGCGTTCCGTGGGCGCGTAGTCGGTGACCCAGTCGCGGGCACCGTCCTCCGTGAACGGCTGCGGGATCGACGTCCAGGCCGCGACCATCTCGTCGTTCATCATCTCGGCCAGCGCGGGCACGTCGTCCTCGTCGAGCGCACGCAGGACCAACCGCTCCGTGCTGATGGAGATGTCGGGGAAGGTGCTCGTCATGCGACGCTCCGTAACCGTCGGGGACTTCGGACCTGATATACCGTCGGGTCCGCTGAACTGCCCAGCATGCAGCATGAAACCACTGAACGGCACAACGGGGTCCACTCCGGGTAATGGAGTGGACCCCGTGCGGTGACGAGGGGGGCCGCCGGCCGTGGGTGGCCTCCGGGGCCGAGCCCTCGGCGCCGCCCTCGCCGCTGTTCTTCCCCCGGTCCGGGCCTACTTGAAGGACGGGATGACGGAGCCGGCGTACTTGTCCTCGATGAACTTCTTGACCTCGGGCGAGGTGAGGAGCTTCGCGAGCTTCTTCACGCGCGGGTCGTTCTCATTGCCCTTCTTGACGGCGAGGAAGTTGCCGTACGGGTTGTCCGTCGCCGACTCCAGGACGAGGGCGTTCTCGGCGGGCTTGAGGTCGGCGGCGATGGCGTAGTTGCCGTTGATGACCGCCGCGTCCACGTCGTCCAGGGAGCGCGGGGTCTGAGCCGCCTCGACCTCCTTGAACTTGAGGTTCTTCGGGTTCTTCGAGATGTCCTGCGGGGTCGCCGCGTTGCCGGCGTCGTCCTTGAGGGTGATGAGCCCCTTGGACGCGAGCAGCTTCAGGGCACGCGCTTCGTTGACCGCGTCGTTCGGGACCGCGACGGTCGCACCGCTCTTCAGGGCGTCGACGCTCTTCACCTTGTGGGAGTAGAGGCCGAGCGGCTCCAGGTGCACCGTGACGACGGGCACTATGTGGGTGCCGCGCTTCTCGTTGAAGTCGTCCAGGTACGGCTGGTTCTGGAAGTAGTTGGCGTCCACCGAGCCGTCCTCGGTCGCCGTGTTCGGCACGATGTAGTCCTGGAACTCCTTGACCTCCAGGTCGAGGCCGGCCTTCTTCGCCAGGTGATCCTTGATGTAGTTGAGGATCTCGGCGTGCGGGACCGGGCTGGCGGCGACGACGAGCGGCCCGCTCGTGTCGGCCGAGGAGGAAGAGGACGAGGAGTCCTTGTCCGAGCCGCAGGCGGAGAGTCCCAGGGTGAGGGCTCCGGCGGCGAGGACAGCGGTGGTGATCTTGGCGGCGTTACGCACGAAAAGTGCCTTTCCTTATGGGTGAAGCTGCCCCGTCATGGGATGAACGGGGAAGTCTGCGGGGGGAAGCCGGGGGCCTGCGGCAGACTCCCGGGAGGGTTCAGGCGACCTTGCCGACGTCCGCGACGGCGGGCTCCCTGGACTTCAGGAACCGCAGCCTCGGGGCGGCGCCGGACTTCCCGCCGCGCCGGTGCAGCCCGCGGGCCGCGTAGTCGCCGGCGAACTGGATGAGCGAGATGACGACCGCCAGGATGGCGACCGTGATCCACATCATTTCGGTCTCGAAGCGCTGGTAGCCGTAGCGGATCGCGATGTCGCCGAGACCGCCGGCGCCGACGGTGCCGGCCATCGCCGAGTAGCCGATGAGGGCGACGATCGTGGTGGTCGCGGAGGAGATCAGCGACGGCAGCGACTCGGGTACGAGGACCCTGCGGACGACGGTCCAGGTGTTGCCGCCCATCGACTGCACGGCCTCGACGAGTCCGCCGTCCACTTCGCGGACCGACGTCTCGACCAGCCGCGCGAAGAACGGGATCGCGCCGACGGCGAGCGGCACGATCGCCGCGTCGCGCCCGATGGTCGTTCCCGTGATCGTGCGCGTGAAGCTCATCAGCGCGACCATCAGGATGATGAAGGGCAGCGAGCGGGCGACGTTCACGACCTGCCCGACGACCTTGTTCACCAGCACGTTCTGCAGGAGTCCGCCGCGGTCGGTGAGGACGAGCAGAATGCCGAGCGGCAGACCGCCGACGATCGCGATGAGCGTGGACCAGCCGACCATGTAGAGCGTGTCCCAACACGCCTCGGACAGCAGCGGCTGCATCTCCGACCAGGTCACAGGGCACCTTCCTTCACCAGAACGGGCTCCTGGCCCTGGATGTCGATCTGCAGGCCCTGCTCGCGGAGGAAGCCGATGGGTACGACGTTGTCCTCGTAGCGGCCGGGGAGTTCGATGCGCATCCGGCCGACCTGCTTGCCCGCGACGGTGTCCATCGCGGCGCCGAGGATCGAGATGTCGATGTTGTAGGTGCGCGAGAGCTGAGAGATGACGGGCTGCGTGGCCGCCTCGCCGTGGAAGGTGACGTCGATGACGGTGCGGTCGTCGCCGGAGGCGTCGCCGCTGACCGGGAAGAGCGCGGAGGCCAGCTCGGAGCCGGGCGTCGCGAGCAGCTCGCTGACGGTGCCGGACTCGACGATGCGGCCCTCTTCCATCAACGCGGCCGAGTCGCAGATCGTCTTGACGACGTCCATCTCGTGGGTGATGAGCAGGACAGTGAGGCCCAGCTGGCGGTTCAGGTCGCGCAGCAGCTGGAGGATGGAGCGGGTGGTCTCCGGGTCGAGGGCACTGGTCGCCTCGTCGGAGAGCAGCACCTTCGGGTCGCCGGCGAGCGCCCGGGCGATGCCGACGCGCTGCTTCTGACCGCCGGAGAGCTGCGCCGGGTACGCCTTGGCCTTGTCGGACAGGCCGACCAGGTCGAGCAGTTCGAGCGCCTTGCGGCTGCGCGCCTTCCCGGAGACGCCGAGGATTTCGAGCGGCAGCTCGACGTTGTCCTGGACGGTTCGCGAGGACAGCAGGTTGAAGTGCTGGAAGACCATGCCGATCCGGCTGCGCGCCCGGCGCAGTTCCCGGCCCGCACGCGGACCGCGGCCGACGAGGGCGGTGAGGTCCTGGCCGGCGACGGTGACCTTGCCGGAGGTGGGACGCTCCAGGAGGTTGACGCAGCGGATGAGCGAGGACTTGCCGGCGCCGGACTGGCCGATGACGCCGTACACCTCGCCTTCGCGGACATGCAGATCGACGCCGTCGAGGGCGGTCACTTCACGGCCGCGCGAGCGGTAGACCTTGGTGAGGCCCGTTGTCGTGATCACTGGGGTTTCCGTCACTGTCGAGTGCGGGGCGTGGGTGTGCGCCGGGCACGGGTGCATTCGGTCGGGAACGCGGCACGGTTCTCGCGATGGCGATGGAACCGGAGGAGAACGTGTGCGCGGGGCAGCCCGGTCACGTACGCGGTACGGACACAGGGCACGTCGATCCCGCTTCGGGGCGCGGGATCAGGCGGTGGTGCGAGGGCCCTCTAGCAGGCACACATTCGACACATACAACGAGCACCGGGCGTCATGGTCGCCTCGGTCGCAAGGATGCGGCAGCTCGTCGTGGTCATGGAATGAAGTAAAGCAGATCGTGAGCCGGGGCCCGCCACCGCTGTCCGAATAGCGGACAGCCGTGGACACGGCTCAGCCCCGGACGGAGATCTCCACTCCGTCGCGCGTGCCCAGTACGGACGGGGCGGAGAGGTTCTCGACGACGAGGTCGGCGTCCAGCTCGCGGGCTTGGTGCGTTGTGGTCAACGCCACGGTGGTCATCCCGGCCGAGCGGCCCGCCCCGAGCCCGGCGGGGGCGTCCTCCACGGGCCCCTCCCCGGACGGAACTCGTCGGAGTCCTTGAAGGAGCGTCCAGCAGCGGTTCACCGACTCGATGGACGAGACGAGGGTCCCGTCGTTGTCGAACAGAAGGGCCTCGGCGTGGATCTTCACGCCTTCGCCCCCAAGGGGCACCCCGGGGGCGAAGGCATCGGGTCTTTTGGCCCGTAATAGGGTCGCGGCATGTTTGATGCCCTGACGGTCGCGACGGCCGTCGCCGCGCTCGCGCTCGCCGCCTGGTGCGGCTGGGCCGCCTACCGTGATCAGCCGACCAAGGACTGGCACTTCATCGGCATGGCCGTGGTGTCGCTGCTCGCCGTGATCCAGCTGGTGATCGGCGTGGTTCAGCTGGCGCGCGGCGAGAAGCCGGAGCAGGGCACGACGATCTTCGTGGCGTATCTGCTCGGCGCCTTCGCGTGCGTCCCCGCCGCGGGGTTCATGTCGCTGGCGGAGCGCACCCGCTGGGGTTCGGTCACGGTGGCGGCCGGCGGCGTCGTCCTCGCCGTGCTCGAAGTACGGCTCTACGACATCTGGGGAGGCTGAGATGACGGCCACGGAGGAGAACACGACGGTGCCACGGGACGAGCGGACCGAGCGGGACGAGCGGAACGAGGAGCCGACCGCGCTGCCCGCGGAGAAGAAGCGCACGCGGCTCATCACCGGCCCCGGCATCCTGCTGCTGTGGCTGTACGGCGTGATGGTGGTCGGCGCCGTCTCGCGGTCCGCCGTGCAGATCTCGACGGAGTTCGGCAAGGCGCCGCTCGCCTACTCGCTCTCCGCGGTCGCCGGTCTCGTCTACGGATTCATCACGTACTCGCTCGTCCGCGGCGGCGAGACGGCGCGCAGGGCGGCGCTGGTGTGCTGCGCCGCCGAGCTCGCGGGTGTGCTGATCGTCGGGACCTGGACACTGGTCGAGCCGTCCGCCTTCCCCGACGCCACTGTGTGGTCGGACTACGGCATGGGCTATCTCTTCATCCCGGTGCTGCTGCCGCTGTCGGCGATGTACTGGCTGCGCAAGGCGCGTACGACCGCCGACCAGGGTGTGGCGTCGGGCGACCGCTAGGCGCTGGTGGCGTACGCGCCGGTGTCGGCGCCCTTGGCCAGGGTCACCAGCGTCATCCGCTCACCCACCCGCTCCTGGGAGACGGGCGCGTAGCCGTGCTTGCGGTACAGACGCAGGTTGCGCTCGCTGCGGTGGCCGGTGAAGAGCTGGAAGGACTTGGCCGCTCCGTCGGCGCCGAGCCGCGTCTCGATCGCGGCGAGCAGGCGCCCGCCGAGGCCGTGCCGCTGCATGCGCGGATGCACGATGAGTTTGTTGATGCGGGCCGTGCCGTCGGCGTCGACGGCGCCGCGTACCGAGGCCACCACCTCGTCGCCGAGCCGGGCCACCAGTACGGTGCCGCCCGCCAGTTCCGCCCTGAGCGAGTCGAGCGGCTGCGTGAGCGGCTCGATGCCGTAGTCGCCGTACAGCTCGGCCTCGCTCTGGTAGCAGAGGTACTGCAGCTTCAGGATCTGTTCTGCGTCCTGCTCGGTCGCCGCCGAGATGGTCACGCTCATGCCCATGTGTGCATGCCTCCCGCTCACCTGTTCCACCGGTCGTTGCTCACTCCTATCCCCGTCGTCAGCGGGCCGCAACCTCCACCGTCAGCAAACGCCGCAGACATCCCAGGCATCTGGAACGTTCCGGACCAAGACTCCCCTGTGAGATACCCAACTCACCTGCGATCTCCCGGTAGGTGAGGTCGTCCGGGGAGAGCAGGGCGGCCATCAGGCCGGGGCAGCGGCCGGGCAGCCGGCGCACGGCGTCGTGGAGCTCGCGACGGCGCTCGGCGGTCATCGCCCGCTCTTCGGGACCGGAGTCGCTGTCGTCCGCGGGCTCGACGGCGTACGGCCGCTCGGCGTGGGCCCTGCGGCGGCTCAGGCGCGCCTCGGAGCGCACGGCCCGGCGCACCCAGCGCTGCGGGTCGACGGGCGGTCCCGTCGTGTCCAGGCGCTCCAGGAGGCGCAGCCAGACGGCCTGTTCCAGATCGCCGCTCTCGGCGCCGGTCGCGTGGGCCTCCGCCGATGCCTCGGCGGCGAGGAGCGGTCGCAGGGTGGAAACCAGCTCGTGGGTCATGTGCGGCACGACGCGGCCGCCCCGGCAGGAGGTTGCCGGGGCGGCCGGTTGTCACCCCATCCGGGGTGACCGGGTCATCCGTTGACGGCCGGGCGCGGGTCTCGTCGCCCGGACGCGTCCCTGACGGCCCGGGGGGCCGGACTCATCCCTTGAGGAAGTCCGCGCGGGCCAGCAGCGCGGTGTCCGCGTTGTCGGAGAAGACGCCGTCGATGCCCGTCTCGAAGTACACCTTGAAGGCGCCGAAGGCGTCCCCGTAGGCGTCCGCGGCGGTGCCCTTGCGGAAGCTCGTGGGCAGGAAGGGGTTCTCGTTGCGCATGGTGTACGGGTGCAGGATCAGGCCCGCCCGGTGCGCGTCGGCGACGAGGGTGGTCGGCTGGGTGAGGTTGCCGGCCGCGTCCTTCGGGATGATCAGGTCGAGCGTGGGGCCGATGCCCTGCGCGTACGAGGCGATCCACTCCAGGCCCGCGGGCGTGACGAGGTCGGCGACGGTGCGGGGGTCGCCCGCCTCGACGAAGTCCCAGGGGCGGGTGTTCGCGCCGGACAGCAGGACGGCGAGCGGGTTGCCGACGAGCTTGTCGAGCCGCTCGATGCTGCTCGGCTCGAAGGACTGGAGGATGACCGGCGAGTCCTTCCTGTCCTTGCCGTACTTGCGCAGCAGCTTGGCGACCCGCTCCTCCAGGCCGAGGCCGAGCTTCCGGAAGTAGGTGGGGTGCTTGGTCTCGGGGTAGATCCAGACCTGCTTGCCGCGCTTGCGGGTCTGCTCGTCCTGCCAGCGGAGCACCTCTTCGAAGGTGGGGATCTCCCAGCGGCCGTTGTAGAGGGTGTTGTGCGGGCGGTTGGCGGGGATGCGCTCGACGGCACGCAGGGTCTTCAGCTCGGCGAGGGTGAAGTCCTCGGTGAACCAGCCGGTGGTGGCGACCCCGTCGAGCGTCTTGGTGGTCTTGCGGGCGGCGAACTCGGGGTGCGCCGAGACGTCCGTCGTCCCGCCGATCTCCGGCTCGTGACGGCATACGAGGTGGCCGTCCTTGGTGGGCACCAGGTCGCCGGCCTCGACGACGTCGGCGCCCAGGTCGAGGGCCAGCTGGTACGAGCCGAAGGTGTGCTCCGGCCGGTAGCCGCTGGCCCCGCGGTGGCCGATGATCGTCGGCTTGGGCAGGCTCCGGTAGCCGCCGCCCCCGTGCCGTTCGTCCGCTCTCGCCGCGCCGGGCAGGCCTAGGACGGCTCCACCCGCCCCGAGCACCGCGGCTCCCAGCAGCGCCCGCCGCGCCGTGCCCCGCTCCTGACCGTTCGACTCCTGCGCTCCCATGAGCGCTCCTCCCGCCGTAGGTGCCCTGCCTGTCGAAGCGGGACGATCGTAGGTGCCCCGGTGTGACGAGAGGGAGGCCTGCGGCAGAACACGCGGGTGACCCTGGATGTCGTACGGGATGCGGAACCTGACGGTCCGTCGGCTTCGGTCCGGCGGTCGGGGGTACCCGTGGGGATGCGGCGAACGAGCGGCGAACCATGACGGGGTCACCCGTTCGCCGGTGCGGCGCGCGATGTCCGTCACATCGTGTCGCCCCGATGTCGGGCGCCCACAGGCGCGCCACCGCAGGTAAACGTGGGTCAACAGTGCGTATCCAGTCGGTGAACCCGATGTGCAATCACCCGGGAACCGCGAGTATCGTCCTCACCTGCACAGACTCCATACCGACCCCTTGACACCGGAGGGCCCGTTGTCCCGCTTCGCGCTCATCAAGGCAGTGCTCGGACCGATCATGCGCCTGATGTTCCGCCCACGGGTGGAGGGCGTGGAGCACATCCCGGGCGACGGCCCGGTGATCCTGGCCGGCAACCACCTCACCTTCATCGACTCGATGATCCTTCCGCTGGTCTGCGACCGGCAGGTGCTCTTCATCGGCAAGGACGAGTACGTCACGGGCAAGGGCCTCAAGGGCCGCCTGATGGCGTGGTTCTTCACCGGCGTCGGCATGATCCCGGTGGACCGGGACGGTGCCAACGGTGGCGTGGCGGCGCTGATGACCGGCCGCCGCATCCTGGAGGAGGGCAAGGTCTTCGGGATCTACCCCGAGGGCACCCGCTCCCCCGACGGCCGCCTGTACCGCGGCCGTACCGGCATGGCCCGGCTCACCCTGATGACCGGCGCCCCGGTCGTCCCGTTCGCGATGATCGGCACGGACAAGCTCCAGCCGGGCGGCGCGGGGATCCCGCGGCCGGGCCGGGTCACGGTCCGCTTCGGCGCGGCCATGGAGTTCTCGCGGTACGAGGGCATGGACCGCGACCGCTACGTGCTGCGCGCCGTGACCGACTCCGTGATGACCGAGGTCATGCGGCTGTCCGGCCAGGAGTACGTCGACATGTACGCCACCAAGGCGAAGGCCGCCTAGCCCTTCACCGGGCCCCGCGACATCGCACACGGGTGGGCCCCGACCGGTAACTGCCGGTCGGGGCCCACCCGTTTTGTACGGTTCCGGCGGGTGCCGATCGAAGCCGCCCGGTCCAGGCCGCGCCGGGCGCCCCGCCCCGGGCCGGACTTCGGCCGGACCGGCCCCGAGTGGTCCGATCCCAGGTGGTCCGAACGCCCCCTACACCTCCAGCTTCTGGCCGCGCAGCAGGAACCACGCCGCCACGGCGGTGGCGAGCAGGACCGCCGCGCCCGCGCCGGACGCGAGTGCCAGACCGTCGACGAAGGACTCCCTGGCCGCGCTCAGCAGCGCCTCGGAGGTGTGCGCGGGCAGGCTCCCGGCCGCCTCCACCGCTCCGCCGAGCGAGTCGTGCGCCTCGGCCGGTGTGCCCGCGGGCCCGGCGAAGCCCGCGTAGACGCCGGTCACGATCGAGCCGAGCAGGGCGATACCGAGAGCCGCGCCGAGTTCGTACGCCGTCTCGGAGACCGCGGACGCGGCTCCCGCCTGGTCCTTGGGGACGGCGGAGAGGATGACGTCGGCGGTGACGGTGAACGAGAAGCCGGCGCCGATGCCGACGACCAGCAGCGCGGCACCGAGCAGCGGATAGCCGGTGGACCGGTCGAGCAGGGTGAGCGTGCCGAGCGCGAGACCCACCGCGGCGAGTCCGGCGGAGACGACGGTACGCACGGAGAACCGCCGCGCGAACCTTCCCGCGACCAGACCGGCCGCCACCGCGCCCACAGCGGCGGGTATTTCGGCGAGCCCCGCCTCGAACGGCCCCCTGCCCTGCACGAGTTGCAGGTACTGGGAGAGGAAGAACACGAGTCCGGACAGGCCGAGCACGGTGAACAGGTCGGCGAGCACGGCACCGGAGAATCCCCGGTTGCGGAACAGACGGACGTCCAACAGGGGCGTGGGAAGCGTCAGTTGGCGGCGCACGAACCAGAAGAGCGCACCGGCGCCCAGCAGGCCCGCGGCGAGTGCCTCGCCGCTCGCCCCGTGCGCGGCGACCTCCTTGACCGCGTACACCGCGGCGATCACACCGACGAGCGAGAGTGTGACGCTGATCAGGTCCCAGGGTCCATGGGTCGGGCTCTTCGACTCGGGCAGCAGCCGGCTGCCGACGAGGACGAGCACCACCATCACCGGAAGGTTGATGAGGAAGACCGAACCCCACCAGAAGTGTTCGAGCAGGAAGCCGCCGACGACGGGACCGACCGCCGTACCCGCGGAGGCCGTCGCGCCCCAGATGCCGATGGCGAGACTGCGCTCGCGCGGGTCGTGGAAGATGTTGCGGATCAGGGCGAGGGTGGCGGGCATCAGGGTCGCGCCCGCGACACCGAGCAGCGCCCGCGCCAGGATCATCATCTCGGGTGTCGTGGCATAGGCGTTGAGCACGGATATCAGGCCGAACGCCGTCGCGCCGACGAGCAGCAGCTTCTTGCGTCCGATGCGGTCGCCGAGACTGCCCATGGAGACGAGCAGACCGGCGATGACGAAGGAGTAGACGTCACCGATCCACAGGAGCTGGGTGCCGGAGGGTTGCAGGTCCTCACTGATGTACGGGGTCGCGAGGCCGAGGACGGTCGCGTCCACGGCCACCAGCAGCACGGCGAGGACGAGGACGCAGAGCGCGAGCCAACGACCGGGGCGCTTCTGCACCTCCGTCGCGAGCGCCGGCTGCAGGGTGCTGGTCATGATTCCTCTCTCCGTAGCGCGCCGCCGAGCAGCAGCTCGACGATCATGTGGTGGAAGTCGTTGGCGGCGACCCGGCCCTCGGTCACGGCCCAGGCCGCCGAGGCCATCAGCCCGTAGAGCGCCTCGGTGAGCCAGGCCGGGCTGAGGTCGATACGGAACTCGCCGCTCTGCTGGCCGCGCCGGAACAGCGCCGCCATCCGGGCGTCGAGCCGGGCCCAGCCCTCGTGCTGCCCGTCGCCCTCGAACAGCTGGTTCTCCGTATAGAGGAAGGCGAGCAGTCCGGCCACCTTCTCCAGCTCCCGCACCAGGCGGCGCACGGCCTCCTGGGCGGTGCCGTCGTCGAGGCGGGCCGCGTCCAGAGCGGCCTCGCACTCCTCGATGCCGAGCGACTCCAGGGCCCGTACGAGGGCGTCGCGGCCGGCGAACTGGCGGTGCAGCGTGGCCCGGCTGATCCCGGCGGCCTTGGCGACCTCGTCCATGGTCGCGGTGGATTTCCGGGTGAGCAGGGCCGCTGCGCTGCGCAGCACGTGGTCACGGTCGACAGCCATGAGACAATCGTACCGCAGATGAGACACCATTGTCTCACAAGGGGCATGCGTGTCTCAGTCGCGTGACAGGCGGCAGGAGGAGCGGTACTCGGAGTGTTCGCGTGAGCCGCGGGCGCTTCGCCCGGGGCCGGCTGCTCGGAGTGACCGGAGCGTTCGGGTGGCCCGCGGACCCCGCGCCCGGGGGCGCGCGGTGCTCAGTGCCAGGTCAGCCACCCGCGCCTGCGTGGGCCTCAGTGCCAGGGCAGCTGCCCGCGCCGCTCCCAGTACGCCGCCGGCTCCTCCACGAGGGCGGTGAGCCGGGAGAGCTGGTCGTCGTCGAGGTCGACGACCGCGGCGTGCAGGTTCGAGGCGAGTTGGTTGGCGGTGGCCGCCCCCGAGAGCACGACGCCCGCCCAGGGCTGCCGCAGGATCAGCGCGAGAGCGACCGCGTCGCAGTCGAGAGAGGTCTCCGCGGCGACGGCCCGCAGCGCGTCCGGCGCGTGGGGCCGGGCGAGCCGGCCGTTGGCCATGCCCTCCTTGACGATCACCGTGAGTCCGGCGTCGTGGGCCTCGGCGAGCGCCGGGGCGGCCGAGGTCTCCAGGACGTTGTACGTGGACTGGACGGTACGGAAGAGCGGTTCGCCGTCGACCGTCACGGCGAGCGCGGCACGGATCGCCTCCGCCTGGGCGGGCCCGCTGGTGGAGAACCCGACCGACAGGCCTCCGGCGGCCGCTTCGGCGAGTGCCGCGTGCAGCTCCTTGTCGGTGAGGGCCGGGCTCTCCGGGGTCACCGAGTGGATCTGGTAGAGGTCGAGCCGGTCGCCGAGCAGTTCCGCGGTCTCGGCGCGCTGCCGCTCGTACATGGCGAGGCCGTGGTCCTTGACCTCGTGCGCCTCGGCGTCGGTGCGCCAGTCCGCCGTGTACGCGTAGCCCCATTTGCTGCCGACGACGATGTCGTCGATGTCCGGGCGGCGGCGCAGCCAGTCGGCGAGGAACTCCTCGGAGCGGCCGTAGGAGCGGGCCACGTCGAAGTAACGCACCCCCTGGGCGTAGGCGGCTCCGAGGAGTTCGTGGGTGCGCTCGCGCAGGGCGTCGACACTGCGGTCCGCCGGGAGGTCCTCCTCGCGCCCGAGGTTGATGTAGCCGGGGCGGCCGACGGCGGCGAGCCCCAGTCCGATGTGGGCGGTGGGAGTCGTGGCTGAGGCGAGGCGTGCGAAGGGCATCGCGGCTCCGTTCGGTCGGCTCCTTTACGGCACCCGACCAACGTAACCCGCGATGCCCTCCGTCAAACGGCACCCGCCCCCGTACGCGAACCGCGTCCGCTCTTCCGCGCCCGGGAGAGGCGGCTGCCCCGGCCCCGATCCGGTCCCGCGGCGCGTGCGTGCCGGGACTGGTCCGGCTTCCGTTTCCCCCGGGCGTCCGCGCGGAGGACTACTTCTTGTGCTTCGCCACCGCCCACGCCTGCTGGGCGGCGACGTCCGTCTTGATCTCGGCGAGCTGGACGGCGACCGCGCTGGGCGCCGTGCCGCCGCGGCCGTCGCGGGAGGCGAGGGCGCCGGGGACGTTGAGGACGGACCGCACCTCGGGCGTCAGATGCGCGGAGATCTTCGCGAACTGCTCGTCGGTCAGCCCGTCCAGTTCCTTGCCGTCCGCCTCGGCGACCTTCACGCACTCACCGGCGACCTCGTGCGCGACGCGGAACGGCACGCCCTGCTTGACCAGCCACTCGGCGATGTCGGTGGCGAGCGAGAAGCCGGCCGGGGCCAGCTCCTCCATGCGCTCGCGGTGGACGGTCAGCGTGGCCATCATGCCGGTGAAGGCGGGGAGCAGGACCTCCAGTTGGTCGCAGGAGTCGAAGACCGGCTCCTTGTCCTCCTGGAGGTCGCGGTTGTACGCGAGGGGCAGGGCCTTGAGCGTGGCCATCAGCCCGGTCAGATTGCCGATCAGGCGGCCCGACTTGCCGCGCGCGAGTTCGGCGATGTCCGGGTTCTTCTTCTGCGGCATGATCGACGAGCCGGTGGAGAACGCGTCGTGGAGGGTGACGAAGGAGAACTCCTTCGTGTTCCAGATGATGACCTCCTCGGCGATCCGGGAGAGGTTCACACCGATCATCGCGGTGATGAAGGCGAACTCCGCCACGAAGTCGCGGGAGGCCGTGCCGTCGATGGAGTTGGCGACACTGCCGTGCTCGAAGCCGAGGTCCTTCGCGACCGCCTCCGGGTCCAGGCCGAGGGAGGAACCCGCAAGGGCGCCGGAGCCGTACGGCGAGACGGCCGTCCGCTCGTCCCACTGGCGCAGCCGCTCCGCGTCCCGGGACAGGGACTGGACATGGGCGAGGACGTGGTGGGCGAACAGCACCGGCTGGGCGTGCTGGAGGTGGGTGCGCCCCGGCATCGCCACGTCCGGATGGGCCTCCGCGAGCCCGATCAGCGCCTCCTGGAGGTCGGCGATCAGGCCGCCGATGATCCGGGCGTGGTCGCGCAGGTACATCCGGAAGAGCGTGGCCACCTGGTCGTTGCGGGAGCGGCCGGCGCGCAGCTTGCCGCCGAGGTCGGGGCCGAGGCGCTCCAGCAGGCCGCGCTCCAGGGCGGTGTGGACGTCCTCGTCGGCGATGGTGCCGACGAAGGAGCCGTCGGCGACGTCGGTCTCCAGGCGGTCGAGGCCCTCGATCATCCGGGTGAGCTCGTCCTCGGTGAGCAGCCCCGCCCCGTGCAGCACGCGCGCGTGGGCGCGCGAACCGGCGATGTCGTACGGCGCGAGGCGCCAGTCGAAGTGGACCGACGCGGACAGCTTGGCCAGGGCCTCGGCGGGACCGTCGGCGAAACGTCCGCCCCAGAGCCGTACGTCACCGCTGTTGCTGCTCACTTGCGTTACTCCTCGAAAGGTGTGGATGTGCCACCGCCTCCCCACGCGCGAGTGAGGAGGCGGCTGTCAGGCTAGTGGTCGGGAGGCTTCGAGGCGGCGGACACGGCCGCGCCAAGTCCCTTGCGGGTTACGCCAGGTCCCGCTTGGCGGCGATCTTCGACGACAGGCTGTAGATGTCGATGAAGCCCTTGGCGGCGGCCTGGTCGAAGGTGTCGCCCGTGTCGTACGTCGCGAGGTCGAAGTCGTAGAGCCCGGTGTCGGAGCGCCGGCCGGTGACGACCGCGCGGCCGCCGTGCAGGGTCATCCGGATGTCGCCGTTGACGTGCTGGTTGGCCTCGTCGATGAAACCGTCCAGGGCGCGCTTGAGCGGGGAGAACCACTGGCCGTCGTAGACCAGTTCGCCCCAGCGCTGCTCGACCTGCCGCTTGTAGCGGGCGAGTTCGCGCTCGACGGTGACGTTCTCCAGCTCCTGGTGGGCGGTGATCAGCGCGATCGCGCCCGGAGCCTCGTACACCTCACGGGACTTGATGCCCACGAGCCGGTCCTCGACCATGTCGATCCGGCCGATGCCCTGGGCGCCGGCGCGCTCGTTGAGCTGCTGGATGGCCTGGAGCACGCTGACGGGCTTGCCGTCGATGGCGACCGGGACGCCCTGCTTGAAGGTGATGACGACCTCGTCGGCCTCGCGGTGCTCGGCCGGGTTCGAGGTGTACTCGTAGATGTCCTCGATCGGGGCGTTCCAGATGTCCTCCAGGAAGCCCGTCTCGACCGCGCGTCCGAAGACGTTCTGGTCGATGGAGTACGGGGACTTCTTGGTGGTGGCGATCGGGAGCTGCTTCTCCTCGCAGAACGCGATCGCCTTGTCCCGGGTCATCGCGTAGTCGCGGACCGGCGCGATGCACTTGAGGTCGGGGGCGAGGGCGACGATGCCGGCCTCGAACCGCACCTGGTCGTTGCCCTTGCCCGTGCAGCCGTGGGCGACCGTGGTGGCGCCGTGCTTCTGGGCGGCGGCGACGAGGTGCTTGACGATCGTCGGCCGGGAGAGGGCGGAGACCAGCGGATAGCGGTCCATGTAGAGGGCGTTGGCCTTGATCGCCGGGAGGCAGTACTCGTCGGCGAACTCGTCCTTGGCATCCGCGACCTCGGCCTCGACGGCACCGCAGGCGATGGCGCGCTTGCGGATGACGTCCAGGTCCTCGCCGCCCTGGCCGACGTCGACCGCTACGGCGATGACCTCGGCGCCCGTCTCCTCGGCGATCCAACCGATGGCGACGGAGGTGTCCAGACCGCCTGAATAGGCGAGTACGACGCGCTCGGTCACGGGATTCTCCTCACAGTGCATTCGCTGACATGCATGAGTATGCAGGAGTCTGCATGATTCGTCAATCTCGGCCGGCCCGGCGACGGAATCTTCGGGACGCTTGAACGCGGGAAACCGCTTTCGCGTATCTCCCGCTGAACGCAGGCACCGCGTTCGCGTACGGCAGCACCACGGACAACTCACCGCCCGGACGACCACCGGGCGGCCCCCGGTCCCCGACCCGAAAGAGGCTTCCGCATGTCCAGGGCTCTTCCGAAGTACAACAAGCGGCGCGTCGTGATGATCGGCGGAGCGTCCGCCGTCGTGCTGTCCGCCGCGGTGATCGCCGGCAGCGCCCTGGCGGGCGAGACCCCCGGGAGCGGCGCCACGAACGCCACGACGAAGGCCGCCGCCGCGGGCACGGTGAACTGCCCGGCCGTCGCGCCGAGCCTGCCCGCGGTGCCCGCGTCCGCGAAGGCCGAGGTCGACCGGAACCTCGCCCTGCTGAACACCCAGATCGCCGAGGCGAACAAGCGACTGGTGGACACCGTCGGGCAGGGCGGCCCGAACTTCGTCCAGAACGCGATCCTCGGCCCCCTCAAGGACAAGCGCGTCGCCACCGTCAACCGCATCGCGACGGCCATCGGACGTACGGCCGCCAAGCCGCAGGGCCTCGACGCGCTGGCGCCGTGCACGCTCAACGGTGCGGGGGGAGCGGCCACCGGCAGCGCCGCGCCCAGCGCGCCGGCCACCGCGCAGCCGGGCGGGGCCGCCGGTGACACGGGTGCCGCCACCGCCGCGGGCGCCATCACCTGCCCGGACGTCGCGTCGCAGCTGCCCGCTGTCCCGGCCTCCGCGAAGGCCGAGGTCGACCGCAACCTGGCACTGCTGAACACCCAGATCTCCGAGGCCAACACCCGCCTGGCCGACACCGTCGGGCAGGGCGGCCCGAACTTCGTCCAGAACGCGATCCTCGGCCCCCTCAAGGACAAGCGGACCTCCACGATCGACCGCATCGCGATCTCCATCGGCCGCACCGCCGCCAAGCCGACAGGGCTTGACTCCCTCGCCGCCTGCACGGTCACCCCGTGATGTGACAGGTGACGTGACCGCCCCGCCAGCGCCGGCCGGGACGGCCACGGGGGTTCCGGCGATGCCTCCGAACGGCGTCGCCGGAACCCCGCATTTCGTTAGACAGGCGAACGGCTTTCCTGAATAATCGTTAGACATGGGAAAGACCTATGAACGCATCGACGGCCGCCTCCGCACCTTCATCGAGGCGCAGCCCCTCTTCTTCACCGCGACCGCACCGCTGTCCGGGGACGGCACGGTCAACCTCTCTCCCAAAGGGCTCACCGGCTCCTTCGCCGTGCTCGACGAGCGGACCGTGGCCTATCTGGACTTCGCGGGGAGCAACGCCGAGACGATCGCGCATCTGCGCGAGAACGGCCGGATCACCCTGATGTGGTGCGCCTTCCAGGGACCGCCCAACATCGTCCGGGTGCACGGCCACGGCGAACCGGTCTTCCGCGACGACCCGCGTTTCAAGGAACTCCTCGGCCATTTCGCCACCGTCGACCCGACCCCGCACGGACTGCGCGCGATCATCGTCGTGACCGCCGAGCTGGTCCGCGACACCTGCGGCTACGCCGTGCCCTACATGTCCTACGACGAGGACCGCGATCTGCACGCCAGGCGCTTCGCGCGCGAGGACGACCTCTCGCTGAACGAGTACTTCACCAAGAAGGAGTACATCGCGACGAGCCTGGACGGACTGCCCGGGCTGCCGCTCCCGTTGCCCCCCAGTACCGTCTGAGGCATGCGCCTCGGAGCCGCCGCCCTCGCGTCCGCTTCCCTGCTCACCCTGGCCCCGGGCGGGCCGCCGCCCCTGCGTGGACTGCCCGCGCGGATGGCCGACACCGGCGGCGGGACCCAGCTGATCACCGCTCAGGCACCGCGCGGGAAGGCCACCTCGGGGACGCTCACGTGGTGGGACCGGCGCGGTGGGCGCTGGGTGCGGGCCGGATCCGCCCGCGCGCGGTTCGGGGCGGGCGGACTGGTCGAGGGCCGGTCGCGGCGCCAGGGCACGAACACCACACCCACGGGGTTGTACGAGCTGCCGCACGCGTTCGGGATCGAGGCGGCGCCGGAGGGGACCTCGATGCCGTACCGCCGGGTGCGTGAGGGCTCCTGGTGGTGCCAGGACAACGCGTCCCGCTCGTACAACCGGTGGACCGAGCCGCGCCCCGCGGACTGCCGGGCCGGCGAGTCCGAACATCTGATCACCTTCCGGAAGCAGTACGCGCACGCCGTCGTCATCGGCTTCAACTACGAGCGGCCGGTACGGGGCCGAGGCGCGGGGATCTTCCTGCACGTCGACGGGAGCGGAGCCACGGCCGGTTGTGTGTCCGTTCCGGCGGGCGCGATGCGGCGGATCCTCGCCTGGGCCGACCCCGCGCGCGAGCCGCACATCGCCATCGGCACGGCGAGCGGGGCGACGGCGCTCACCCGGTACTGACGGAACGCCGGAACGCGCCTCGGGCCGCGGCCGACGGGCGGACCGCTCGTCTCGGGCGCACGACACCGGGCGTACCGCGCCCTGGGAAGCCGCCGAACCGCCCCCGACCCGTCCCTGCCCCTGTGGCTGCGGGGACTGAGGGCCGCGTCCCGAGCCGCGCCGAACCGGCAGGCAGGCACGGTTCAGACCGCGGGAAGTCGTACGGTGAACGTCGTCGCTCCAGGCCGGCTCTCCAGGCCGACCGTGCCGCCGTGTGCCTCGACCACGGCCGCCACGATCGACAGACCGAGCCCCGCTCCGGTGCCGGCGCCGTCCGCGCGGCGGCGGTCCGCCCGGGCGAAGCGTTCGAAGACGCCGGGGCGGACGTCCTCGGGAACGCCGGGTCCGTCGTCGTGGACCCTCAGCACGGCCTCCGTGCCGGCACCCTCCAAGGACACCGTCACCCGGGTGCCGACAGGCGTATGCACACGGGCGTTGGCCAACAGGTTGGCCAACACCTGGTGGAGCCGATGGGCGTCGCCGGTCACGGTCACCGGCTCCTCCGCCAGCTCCAGCACCCAGCGATGACCGGGACCCGTGGCGCGGGCATCGGTGACCGCGTCGAGCACGAGGTGGGTGAGGTCGACGGGAAGCCGTTCCAGGGGGCGGCCGGCGTCGAGACGGGCGAGCAGCAGCAGGTCGTCGACCATCTCCCCCATGCGCGCCGACTCGGCGGCGATCCGTTCGAGGGCGCGGGTCACCTTCGGGGGCACCGGGCCGGGGTGCAGCAGTGCGAGTTCGGCGTGGCCGCGGACCGAGGCGACCGGGGTGCGCAGCTCGTGGCTGGCGTCGGCGGCGAAGGTGCGCAGCCGTTCCTCGCTCGCGTGCCGCTTGGTGAGCGCGTCCTCGACATGACCGAGCATGCGGTTGAAGGCGCTGGCGACCCGGCCCACCTCGCTGCGCGGGTCGGACTCGGGCGCGCGTGGGGGCAGCGCCACCTCTCCGCTGGCGAGCGGGAGTTCACTGACCCGCGTGGCGGTCGCGGCGACCCGGTTCAGCGGGCGGAGCGACCAGCGCACCCACAGGGCCCCGGCGACTCCGGCGACGACGAGGGCCACGCCGAGGACCAGGGAGGCGACGAGTTCCAGGCGGTGGACGGCCGCTTCGACCGGCTCCGTCGGCAATCCGGTGATCAGCAGGTCACCGTCCTGGCCGTCCGTCGCCAGCACACGGTAGTCCCCCAGCCCCGAGAGGCAGACGGTGTGGGCACGGCCGTCCACCGGTACCGCGGCCAGCACCGCCTCGTCGTGGGTGGTCGGATCCACGTTCCGGACGGCCGTGGTGGTGCCGGACGGCACGACCGCGGCGTTGGTGACGTCGTCGCCCACCAGGCGCGCTCCGAACGTGCCGGCACTCTGCCGGCGGGTGTCGCCGTGTTCGTCGCCGTCGTGGTCGGACGGCTTCGCCGTGTTGTGCTCCAGGCTCGCCGGGAACCGCACGCCGGCTTCCTGCAGCTGCTGGTCGAGGCGGCCGGTGAGGAAGCCGCTCAGTTCGTACACCGCCGCCACGCCGACGGCGGCGCAGCTGACGGCGAGCAGCACCACGAGCCCGGCGGTGAGGCGGGCTCGCATCGTGCGCGGCCGCGGCAGAGCGCGCAGGGCCGCTGTGAGCCGGACCCGCCATCGCCCGACCCGGGCCCGCACGCTCGCTCTCACCGGCCCGCCGCGGGTTTGATGACGTACCCGGCGCCCCGGACCGTGTGGATCATGGGCTCGCGGCCGGCGTCGACCTTCTTGCGCAGGTAGGAGATGTAGAGCTCGACGACATGGGCCTGTCCCCCGAAGTCGTAGGACCAGACGCGGTCGAGGATCTGCGCCTTGCTGAGTACGCGGCGCGGGTTGCGCATCAGGAAGCGCAGCAGCTCGAACTCGGTCGGCGACAGCTCGATCAGGTCGCCGCCCCGGGTCACCTCGCGGGCCTCCTCGTCCATCGCCAGGTCCCCCACGACGAGCCGTGGACCCTCGTCGACCGGGCGGGCCATGCCCGCGCGGCGCAGCAGTCCGCGCAGCCGGGCGACGACCTCCTCCAGGCTGAACGGCTTGGTGACGTAGTCGTCGCCGCCCGCCGTGATGCCGGCGATGCGGTCCTCCACGGCGTCCCGGGCGGTGAGGAAGAGGACGCAGACGCCCGGCAGCACGGTGTGCAGCTCGCGCAGCACGGTGAAGCCGTCGGTGTCCGGGAGCATCACGTCGAGGACGACGGCGTCGGGCAGCAGTTCGCGTGCCTCGGCGGCCGCCGAGGCACCGTCGCCCGCGGTACGGACCTCCCAGCCCTCGTACCGCAGGGCGCCGGAGAGGACCTCGGCCAGGTCCGGATCGTCGTCGACGACGAGAACGCGTACGGGCGTGCCGTCGGGCCGCGTCAGCGAGGGCGGCCTGACGGCGCCCCGGGAGTCGACAGCGCCGGTGCCCGGGACACGGGGCGCACCGGTGTCGGGGACACGGGCGGCGCCGGGCTCCGGGGCTCGGGGAGCGTCGGTGCCTGGGGCGCGGGGAGCCTCGGGGTCTGGGGTGGGAGCGTTCATGTCGCCTTCCAGCATCGCTCCTCCCGATGGCCGCGCCCTGCCGCGTGGCCTCTGAGTTTCCTCTGAGTCACCTCGCGCTCGCGTCCGCCGTTTCCCCTGTTCTCCGCCTCCCCCGCTCTCAGTTTGCTGTGAGTCCGCGCAGAACCCGCCCGTTCAGAGCCTCCTCAGAAGTTCCGGACGCACAGTTTCCTCCCGGACAGCCGGACGAAGGACGGAAACATGACCACGGTGTACGAGCGGGCTGCGAACCCGCGCCCGACACGAGGACGCGGGCGACCGCGGCCCTCGCCCGCGGGGCCCCTGCTGGCCCTGTTGTGGGCGGGAGCGGCCGGGGTCCTCGCCCTGTGGTGGACCGACACCGGGTCGGTGGTGGGCACGGCCGGATGGCTGACGGACGCGGGCCGGATCGCCGGGCTGCTGTGCGGGTACAGCTGCGCCGTCCTGGTGGCGCTGATGGCCAGGGTCCCGCTCCTGGAGCGGCGCATCGGCTCCGACCGGGTCGCCCGCTGGCACGCCATGGCCGGCCGCTACACGATCTGTCTGCTGGTCGCGCACGTCACGCTGATCCTCTTCGGCTACGCCGCCCAGGACGGGACGGACATCGTGCACGAGACGCTGAGCGTGGTGTTCGACTATCCGGACATGCTCAAGGCGACAATCGGCGCGGTGATCCTGTTCGCCGTCGGGATCACCTCCGCGCGCCTGGCCCGCCGCAGGATCAGCCACGAGTTCTGGTACTACGTGCACCTGCTGACCTACGCGGCGGTCTTCCTGGCCTTCTTCCACCAGCTCGCGCTCGGCTCCGACTTCGTCGGCAACCAGGCCGCGCGGGCCGCCTGGTACACGCTCTACCTCGGTACGGCCGCGCTCGTCGTATGGTTCCGGCTGCTCGCCCCGGTACGGCTCAACCTGCGCCACCGGCTGCGCGTGGAGGCCGTGCACCGGGAGTCCCCCGGAGTCTTCTCCGTCGTGGTCCGCGGTGAGCGACTGGACGAGCTGAACGCCCGGCCGGGCCAGTTCTTCCGCTGGAGGTTCCTCGCGGACGGGATGCGGTGGACCTCGACGCCGTACTCGCTGTCGGCGCCGCCCCGGCCGGACCGGATGCGAATCACGGTGAAGGCGCTCGGCGACCACAGCGCGGCCGTCGGACTGCTGCGGCCCGGCACCCGGGTGTGGGCCGAGGGCCCGTACGGCTCACTGACCGCCGACCGGAGCACGTCGTCGAAGGCCCTGCTGATCGCGGGCGGCGTGGGCATCACGCCGCTGCGCGCCCTGTTCGAGACGCTGCAGGGACAGGTCACGCTGCTCTACCGGGCGCGCACGGCCGAGGACCTGGCGCTGGGCGGCGAGCTGCAGGCCATCGCGCGGTGGCGCGGGGCCCGCGTCCTGTACGCCGTCAACGCCGCCGACGGCACGCGCCCACGGCTCACCGCCGAGTCGCTCCGCGAGAGCGTGCCGGACATCGCCGAGCACGACGTCTACCTCTGCGGACCTCCCGCGCTGGCGCGGGATCTCTACGGGGCGCTTCGCACAGCGGGTGTCCCCGACCGTCGTATCCACCACGAGTCGTTCGAGCTGTGAGGCCGCCGTGCACGCGCTGAAGAAGAACCGTCCGCTGCGCCGGGTGACTCTGGCGGCCGCCACCACGGTCACCGGTGTCGTCCTGCTGCTCTCGCTGAAGCCGCACACGCCACCGACACCGGCCGAGGCGTCCTCGTCCGTGGGTCATTCCTCGTCCTCCTCGGGAGGATCGTCCGGTGACTCCTCGGGCAGTTCCTCGGGGGGCTCCTCCGGCTCGTCCGGGAGCACGAAGAGCACGAAGAGCAAAACCGTCACCGGCGACACGGTGCAGACCCGTTGGGGCCCGGTCCAGGTGCGGATCACGCTGAAGAACGGCAGGATCACCGAGGTGACCGCGGTCGCCTACCCCTCGGAGAATCCCAGGGACCAGGAGATCAACAGCTACGCGATTCCCCAGCTCAGGCGTGAGGCGCTGGCCGCGCAGAGCGCGGGGATCGACTCGGTCTCGGGGGCCACGTACACCAGCGACGGATACAAGCAGTCCCTCCAGTCGGCACTCGACTCCGCCGGCCTCTGAACGCACGGGCGTCGTGGACCGTATCTCTGGGCCAGGGGGCCACTCCCCTCGCCCCGTCTCCAGGACGAACACGGAGGAACCGTGTCCACGATCGCCGGTGGTCGCGCCGCGCGGCGCCAGACCATGCGCCGAATCCGCCCTCGCCGCTCGCCCGCCGTACCGCTGCTGATCGCCGTCTGGGCGGGCGCGGCGGGAGTCATCTGGCTGTGGTGGAACAACACCCCGTCCATCGCGGACAACAACGGCAGGATCCTCAACGCGGGCCGCATCACCGGGCTGCTCGCCGGATATCTGATGGCACTCGTGGTGCTGCAGATGGCCCGCGTGCCCGCCCTGGAACGCAGGGTGGGATCCGACCGGGTGGCGCGCTGGCACGCGATGACCGGCCGCTACACGATCTGCCTGGTCCTCGCCCACCTCTTCCTGACGATGTGGGGCTATGCCCTGCAGTCCGGCAGCAGTCTCGGCGGGATCGTCCAGCAGACCGTCGACTCGGTCAACCAGCTCCCCGACATGGGCAAAGCCGCGATCGGCACGGGCCTGCTCGTGCTGATCGGGTTCATCTCCATGGGCTGGCTGCGCCGGCTGATCCCGTACGACACCTGGTACCACGTCCACCTGCTGACGTACGCCGCCGTGTTCCTGACGTTCTGGCACCAGCTGTCCACCGGCAACGACTTCGCGGTGGAACCCGTCGCCAAGACCGTCTGGTACGGGCTGTACGGGTCGGTGACGGCGCTGGTCCTCTGGTACCGAATCCTTTCTCCTGTCCGGCTGAACGTGAAGCACCGGATGCGGGTCGAGGCGGTCATCGAGGAGACGCCCGGCATCGTGTCGGTACTGATCAGCGGGCGCAAGCTGCACCGGATGGGCGCGGAGGCAGGGCAGTTCTTCCGCTGGCGCTTCCTGGCACCCGGGATGCGTTTCAGCTCCCACCCGTACTCGCTCTCGGCGGCACCCCGCCCCAACATGCTCCGCATCACCGTGAAGGCGATCGGCGACCACAGCGCCGCCCTGCGCGATCTGGAGCCGGGCACCCGGGTGTGGGCCGAGGGCCCGTACGGAGCCCTGACGGCCGGCAAGCGCAGTCGCGGCAAGGTGCTCCTGGTGGCGGGTGGTGTCGGCATCACCCCGATGCGGGCCCTGTTCGAGACCCTCCCCGGCGCGTCCGGCGACCTCACGCTGCTCTACCGCGCCAACACCACCCAGGACCTGGCCCTGTGGGACGAGCTCGCCGCCATCTCCCAGGAGCGCGGGGCGCGTCTGATGTACGCGGTGAACAGCCCCGACGGCGAGCGCCCGGACATCTCGGCGGAGTCCCTGCGCCGCAAGCTGCCCGACATCGACAGCCACGACGTCTTCATGTGCGGGCCGCCCGGCTTCGCGCAGCAGGTGTACGACGCACTGCGCGGCGCGGGGGTCCCCGCCCGCCGCATCCATCACGAGTCGTTCGAGATGTGAGCGACGGGAGTCAGGAGCGATGAAGAAGAGTCACCCCATACGGCGGTTCATGCTCGCGACCGCCGCCACCGTGTCCGGAATCGTGCTGCTGCTCGCGCTCAAACCGGCGTCCGATCCGGCCGCCGCGTCGGCGCAGGGCGGAGCGGCGCCCCAGCAGACCGCGGCCGGGCAGGAGTCGCCGCAGGGCGGCAGCGCCCAGCAGTCGGGTACCCGGACCGTCACCGGTGACGTGGTGAAGACCCAGTACGGTCCGGTCCAGGTGCGGCTGACCATGAGCGGCGGCAAGATCACCAAGGCCGACGCGGTCCAGGCCCCCGAGGGCGGAACCAGCAGCCAGAAGACCGCCCTCGCGGTACCCGAACTCAACAAGGCGGTGCTCACGGCGCAGAGCGCCGACATCGACGCCGTCTCGGGCGCCACCTACACGAGCGGCGGATACAAGAAGTCCCTGCAGTCGGCCCTGGACAAGGCGAAGACCGCCGGCGGCTCGTCGGAGTCCTCGGGAGCGGCCGGGGCTGCGTCCCCGTCGCCGAAGGCCCCGGCCGCGGAGACCCGCATCATCACCGGCACGATCGCCCAGACCCAGTACGGCCCCGTCCAGGTCCGTCTCACGTTCAGCGGCACCAAGGTCACCAAGGCCGAGGCGGTCCAGGCGCCGAGCGGCGGGCGCAGCACGGAAGTCAGCGACGACGCGGTCCCGAAGCTCAACCAGGAGGCCGTCGCGGCCGGCGGCAGCGCCGACATCGACGCCGTCTCCGGCGCCACCTACACCAGCGGCGGATACAAGAAGTCCCTGCAGTCGGCCCTGGACAAGGCCGGTGGCTGAACCCGCGGAGGAGGCACCGTCGGCGCTGCGCCACGCCGAGGAAGTGATGGGCACCGTCTTCTCCTTCGACGTGCGCGGCGGGGAACCGGCCGCCGTGCGCACGGCGTTGGAGGAGGCGATCGCCCGACTCCACCGCGTGGACGAGGTGTTCAGCACCTACCGCGAGGACAGTCAGATCTCGCGGCTGGTGCGCGGAGAGCTCACCGTCGAGGAGTGCGACCCGGAGGTCGCCGAAGTGCTCGAACTGGGCGCGGAGGCGGAACGGGTCAGCGACGGCTGGTTCAGCACACGGTACGAGGGGCAGCTCGATCCGACGGGGATCGTCAAGGGCTGGGCGGCCGAACGCGCGGCCCTGCACCTGGTCGCGGCCGGGGCGAGCGGAGTGAGCGTCAACGGCGGCGGCGACGTGCAGCTGTGCGGCGTCCCCGGGCCGCACCGCCCCTGGCGGGTGGGCGTGTCGGATCCGCTCCGCCCGGGCTCGCTCGCCGCCGTGGTCTCCGCGGCCGGCGTCGACGAGCTGGCCGTGGCGACCTCCGGCACCGCCGAACGCGGCGCCCACATCGTCGACCCCCGCACCGGCAGGTCGGCGGTCACCGACCTGCTGGCCGTGACCGTGGTGGGTCCCCGTCTGACCTGGGTGGACGCCTGGGCGACGGCCGCCTTCGCGATGGGCTCGCGGGCGGGGCTCGACTGGCTGGAGTCGCTTCCGGACGTGGAGGCCCTGCTCATCACGGCGGGCGACGAGGTCAGATGCACGGGCGGGCTCGCCCGGCGTCTGGGCTGACCGGTCCCTTCAGGGGCAGGAGCGCGGGTGCCCGTCGGTCGGCCGCGCCCACCCCCGTGTCAGAGGCACACCAGCCGAGGCAGACACCAGCCGAGGCGCACCCCTTTCCGGGGCGCGCCTCCGCCGTCGTACCTGTCAGTGATGGTTCTGGGCCAGCCGCAGCAGGTGATCGGCCAGTGCCTGCCCACCCGTCGGACCGCGGCTGATCAGCAGCAGGGTGTCGTCACCCGCGATCGTCCCGAGGATGTCGTGCAGCTCCGCCTGGTCGATCGCCGAGGCGAGGAACTGAGCCGCCCCCGGCGGGGTGCGCAGGACCACGAGATTCGCCGAGGCCTCCGCGGAAATCAGCAGCTCCGAGGAGAGCCTGCGCATCCGCTCCTCCTTCGCCGACTCCCCCAGCGGCGCTCGCGGGGTGCGGAACCCGCCCTCGCTCGGCACCGCGTAGATGAGGTCGCCGTCGTTGTTGCGGATCTTCACCGCGTTCAGCTCGTCGAGGTCCCGGGAGAGCGTCGCCTGGGTGACGTTCAGTCCGTCGTCGGCGAGGAGCTTCGCCAACTGGCTCTGCGAGCGCACCGGTTGTCGGTTGAGGATGTCCACGATCCGGCGGTGGCGTGCGGTGCGGGTCTGCGGCACGGCAGGCCCTGCGTGCTCGTGGTCCTGCGCCTGACTCATCGTCGTCGTCCCATTTCTCGGGATCATCCGTCCCCGTTGGCTGCGTCGAGGATGCCGGGAAGGGCCCGGAGGAACGCGTCCACTTCGTCATCGCCGAGATTCAGCGGCGGCATCAGCCGTACGACATCGGGGGCGGGCGCGTTCACCAGGAAACCGGCGTCCTGAGCCGCCTGCTGCACCTGGGGCGCGAGCGGCTCGGTGAGCACGATACCCAGGAGCAGTCCCGCACCCCGGACATGGTCGATCAACGGATGTCCGGAACCGCCGCCGGCGGCCTCGATTCCGTCCCGCAGCTTCTCGCTCGCGCGCTTCACGTTCTCCAGGAGTCCCTCGGACTCGATCGTGTCGAGCACGGCGAGTCCCGCGGCGCAGACGACCGGGTTGCCGCCGAAGGTCGTGCCGTGGTGGCCGGGCTTCAGCAGCCCGGCGGCGCGGCCGAACGCGACGGTGGCACCGAGCGGCAGTCCGCCGCCGAGCCCCTTGGCGAGCGTGACCACGTCGGGCAGGACGCCCTCGTGGGCCTGGTACTCGAACCAGTGGCCGGTACGGCCGATTCCGGTCTGCACCTCGTCCAGCACGAGCAGGGCGCCGTTGGCCGCGGTGATCGCGCGGGCCGCCTTGAGGTAGCCGGGGGGCGGCACGACCACGCCGTTCTCGCCCTGGACGGGCTCGATGATCACCAGCGCGGTGTCCTGGGTGACCGCCTCGGCGAGGGCCTGCGCGTCGCCGTACGGGACGTGCGTGACATCGCCGGGCAGCGGCAGGAAGGGTTCCTGCTTGCCGGGCTGGCCGGTGAGCGCGAGGGCGCCCATGGTCCGGCCGTGGAAGGCGCCGGTGGTGGCGACCATATGGGCCCGGCCGGTCAGCCGGCCGATCTTGAAGGCGCCCTCGTTGGCCTCGGCGCCCGAGTTGCAGAAGTACACCCGGCCCTCGCGGCCGAAGAGCTGGAGCAGCCGTTCGGCGAGCGCGACGGGCGGTTCGGCGACGAAGAGGTTCGAGACATGGCCGAGGGAGCCGATCTGCCGGGTCACGGCCTCGACGATCGCGGGGTGGCCGTGACCGAGCGCGTTGACCGCGATACCGCCGACGAAGTCGAGGTACTCCTTGCCGTCGGCGTCCCACAGCTTGGTTCCGGCGCCGCGGACGAGCGGCAGTCGCGGGGTGCCGTAGTTGTCCATGAGCGCGCCCTGCCACCGCTGGGTGAGCTCTTCGTTGCCGGTCATGCCGCGTCCCCCGCTTCCTCGTCGTCCGGCACGACCATCGTGCCGATGCCTTCGTCGGTGAAGATCTCCAGCAGGATCGAGTGCTGGACCCGGCCGTCGATGACACGGGCGGTGGTGACGCCGTTGCGCACGGCGTGCAGACAGCCCTCCATCTTCGGCACCATGCCGCTGGCCAGCTCGGGAAGGAGCTTCTCCAGCTGGGAGGCGGTGAGGCGGCTGATCACCTCGTCGCTGTTCGGCCAGTCCTCGTAGAGACCCTCGACGTCCGTGAGGACCATGAGCGTTTCGGCGCCCAGCGCGGCAGCGAGTGCCGCAGCCGCCGTATCAGCATTGACGTTGTAGACATGTCCGTCGTCCTGGCTCCGGGCGATCGAGGAGACGACCGGGATCCGGCCGTCGGCGAGCAGCGCCTCGATCGCGCCCGTGTCGATCGCGGTGATCTCGCCCACCCGCCCGATGTCGACCAACTGGCCGTCGATCGTGGGCTGGTGCTTGGTCGCGGTGATGGTGTGCGCGTCCTCGCCGGTGAGGCCGACGGCGAGCGGTCCGTGCTCGTTGAGGAGCCCGACCAGCTCGCGCTGGACCTGTCCGGCCAGCACCATGCGGACGACGTCCATCGCGTCCTCGGTGGTGACCCGCAGGCCCGCCTTGAACTCGCTGACGATGCCGTGGCGGTCGAGGGCGGCGCTGATCTGCGGTCCGCCGCCGTGCACGACGACCGGCTTGAGGCCCGCGTGGTGCAGGAACACGATGTCCTGGGCGAAGGCGGCCTTCAGCTCGGCGTCGATCATGGCGTTGCCGCCGAACTTGACGACGACGGTCTTGCCGCGGTGCCGGGTCAGCCAGGGCAGCGCCTCGATGAGGATCTGCGCCTTGGGCAGAGCGGTGTGCTTGCGGGTCACATTGCTCATGAGGAGTACGCGCTGTTCTCGTGGACGTAGTCGGCGGTGAGGTCGTTGGTCCAGATCGTGGCGGTCGCGTCGCCCGCGGCGAGGTCCGCGACGATGTGGACCTCGCGGTAGCGCATGTCGACGAGTTCGCGGTCCTCGCCGACTCCGCCGTTCTTGCAGACCCAGACGCCGTTGATGGCGACGTTGAGGCGGTCGGGCTCGAAGGCGGCCGCGGTGGTGCCGATCGCGGACAGCACACGGCCCCAGTTGGGGTCCTCGCCGTGGAGGGCGCACTTGAGGAGGTTGTTCCGGGCGATGGAGCGGCCCACCTCGACGGCGTCGTCCTCGGTCGCGGCGTTGATCACCTCGACCTTGATGTCCTTGCTGGCGCCCTCGGCGTCGCGGATCAGCTGCTGACCGAGGTCGTCGCAGACCGCGCGTACGGCCTCGGCGAACTCCGCGTACTCCGGGGTGACTTCACTGGCTCCGGAGGCGAGCAGCAGCACGGTGTCGTTGGTGGACATGCAGCCGTCGGAGTCGACGCGGTCGAAGGTGGTGCGGGTGGCGTCGCGCAGCGCCCGGTCGAGGTTCTCGCTGTCCACGTCCGCGTCGGTGGTGAGCACGACGAGCATGGTGGCGAGGCCGGGGGCGAGCATGCCGGCGCCCTTGGCCATGCCGCCGACGGTCCAGCCTCCGCGCGTCACGACCGACGTCTTGTGCAAGGTGTCGGTGGTCTTGATGGCGATGGCGGCCTTCTCGCCGCCGTGCGGACCGAGTTCGGCGACGGCCAGGTCGATGCCGGGAAGCAGTTTGTCCATCGGCAGGAGCACGCCGATGAGGCCGGTCGAGCACACGGCGACGCTGCCCGCGCCCAGGTCACCGAGCGCCTCGGCGACCTTCTCGGCGGTGGCGTGGGTGTCCTGGAAGCCCTTGGGTCCCGTACAGGCGTTGGCTCCACCGGAGTTGAGGACGACCGCGGTCAACTGACCGCTCTTGAGGACCTGTTCCGACCAGAGGACCGGCGCGGCCTTCACGCGGTTGGAGGTGAAGACGCCCGCGGCGGCGCGGCGGGGCCCGTTGTTGACCACGAGGGCCAGGTCCGGGTTGCCGTTCTGCTTGATCCCCGCGGCGACTCCGGCCGCGGTGAATCCCTGTGCTGCCGTGACGCTCACGGTGCGACTCCGATCGTGGAAAGTCCCAGCTCCTCGGGGAGACCGAGGGCGAGGTTCATGCTCTGGACGGCACCGCCCGCGGTGCCCTTGGTCAGGTTGTCGATGGCGCTGATCGCGATGATGCGGTGCGCGGCGGCGTCGTACGCGACCTGGACCTGAACGGCGTTGGAACCGTAGACGGACGCCGTGGCGGGCCATTGCCCCTCGGGCAGGAGGTGGACGAAGGGCTCGTCGGCGAAGGCCTTCTCGTAGGCGGCCCGGACCGACTCGGCGGTGACCCCGGGCTTCGCCTTGGCGCTGCAGGTGGCGAGGATGCCGCGGGGCATGGGCGCGAGGGTGGGTGTGAAGGAGACGGTGACGGGCTCTCCGGCGGCCGCGGTGAGGTTCTGGATCATCTCGGGGGTGTGCCGGTGGACACCGCCGACGCCGTACGGCGTCATCGACCCCATGACCTCGCTGCCGAGCAGGTGCGCCTTGGGCGCCTTCCCGGCACCCGAGGTGCCGGAGGCGGCGACGATGACGGCCTCGTTCTCGGCCAGCCCCGCCGCGTACGCCGGGAAGAGGGCGAGCGAGGCGGCCGTCGGGTAGCAACCGGGCACCGCGATGCGCTTGGACCCCTCCAGCGCGGCGCGGGCGCCCGGCAGTTCAGGGAGGCCGTACGGCCAGGTCCCGGCGTGCGCGGAGGCGTAGAACAGCTCCCAGTCGGCGGGGTTCTTCAGCCGGAAGTCGGCGCCCATGTCGACGACGAGGACATCGGGGCCGAGCCGCTCGGCGACCGCGGCGGACTGCCCGTGGGGCAGCGCGAGGAACACCACGTCGTGTCCGGCCAGCACCTCGGGGGTGGTCTCCGTGAGGACGCGGTCGGCGAGGGGCAGCAGATGCGGCTGGAGCGCACCGAGCCGCTGGCCCGCGTTGGAGTTGCCGGTCAGGGCGCCGATCTCGATCTCGGGGTGTGCCAGGAGCAGACGCAGCAGTTCCCCGCCCGCGTACCCACTCGCTCCCGCCACCGCCGCACGTACCGCCATGGAACCCTCCTCTTGGATGGCATGACTATACGTATCGCTGCACGTTTATGCAATCTTGTTCGCGGCTCGGCCTCGGCACCTGCGCGCACCCCGCCGGCCGGCGGCAGCCGGATGGGTGCCCCGGTGCACCTCCGACGATGATCCGATCCCCACACCCACGCCGGTGCAACCCCCTCCACCGGACATCAGATGATCGGAACCGAAGGAAAAGCACGACCCGGCGGATGAATTGCGATCAAACCCTGGCATCGACCTCACCGGACGCCATCGGATTGGAACCATCCCCGCATGCGTCTCCCCCGGGCCCCGCGCACGGCTCTCCTCATCTGCGTCGCCGCGGCGACGCTCGCCGCCTGCTCCGGCTCCAGTTCCGGCTCCGGCGGTCGTTCTTCGGGCACGGCGGGGTCCGCCCGTAGCGGCGTCGCCGCCCCCTCGGCCACGGCGGACGGCCGGCGGTCCGTGGTGACCTTCGCCGGGTCGTCGCCCCTGGGTTCCGCGGCCCTGCGCCGCAACGCGGACCGGATGCGGGCGCGCGCCGAGGCGCTGGGGCTCACGGGTGTGCGGGTGGAGGCACGCGGGGGCACGATCACCGTCACCGGGCCCACCGCCGACGAGAAGCGTCTGACGGAGCTGGGGGCGTCCGGCCGGCTCGGCTTCCGGCCCGTGCTGGCGACGGAGACGCTCAGCCCCTCGCTCACGCCGCAGCCCTCCCCCAGCCCCGATCCGGCGCAAGGGCGGGCCGTCACCGAGGGTCTGCGCCCTCGTGTCACCGGCTCGGCGTCCGCCTCCGCCGCGCCCGGCCCGGCAGAGGGGAGCGCGGTCGACGCGGCGCTCCAGCGGCGCTTCGTGGTGCTGGACTGCTCACAGCACCACAGGCCGACGGAGGCGGACGGAGACGCGCGGGACTCCGTCGTCGCCTGTGGAGCCGACGGCGGCGCCGACTCCCCGCCCGCCAAGTACCTGCTGGGTCCGACGGCCGTGGACGGGGCCCATGTCGCCTCGGCCGAGGCGGCGCACGACGAACAGGGCCGAGGCTGGACCGTGCGGCTGGACTTCGACTCCGTCGGCACCGAGCGGTTCGCGGCCCTGACCGCGGACCTGTCCACGCACCAGGCACCGCAGAACCAGTGCGCCATCGTCCTGGACGGCGCCGTGATCTCCGCCCCGTCCGTCAGCCAGAGCCTCGGCGGCGGCCAGGCGGAGATCTCCGGAGGCTTCAACCGGGAGTCGGCCGAGCAGCTCGCGGTCACCCTCGACTCGGGGGCGCTCCCGAACCCCCTGGCCGTCACCGAGGTGACCCGGCTTCCCCACACCTAGGCCGTGTGACCTGCGGCGAGAGCTGTCGCCCCGTGACAGCTCGGGTCAGGAAGGCTTGGCGGCCTGCTCCGCGTTCTTCTCCTTGATGCGCGCCGATTCCTTGCGGACCTCCGCCTGAGTGGCGCGCTCACGTCGCAGCCACTCGGGCTCCTCGGTCTTCAGCGCCTCGATCTGCTCGGTGGTGAGCGCCTCGCTGACGCCGCCGCGGGCGAGGCCCGCGATGGAGACACCGAGCTTGGCCGCGACGACCGGCCGCGGGTGCGGGCCGTTGCGGCGCAGCTCCTGGAGCCACTCCGGCGGGTCGGTCTGCAACGCGTTCAGCTCGGCACGGGAGACGACACCCTCCTGGAACTCGGCGGGGGTGGCCTCGAGGTACACACCCAGCTTCTTGGCCGCGGTGGCGGGCTTCATCGTCTGGGCGGTCTGGTGCGAACTCATGGGTCAAGGGTATCGAGCGCGCGGGCTCCCGCCGACCATCGCCGGTACGGCACCCCCGGGCACGCCGGGTAATCTGACGTGGTGACCGGCTCCGAAGCATCCCCCTCGTTCAGGCTCGCCTACGTTCCGGGGGTGACCCCCTCGAAATGGGTGCGGATCTGGAACGAGCGGCTGCCCGGCGTACCGCTGACCCTCGTCCCGGTGTCCGCCGCCGAGGTGTACGGCATGCTGCGGAGCGGCGACGCGGACGCGGGCTTCGTCCGGCTGCCGGTCGACGGGGCCGACCTCAGCGCGATCCCTCTCTACACCGAGACGACGGTCGTCGTGGTCCCGAAGGATCACATCGTGGCGGCGGTCGAGCAGGTCTCCGGCGAGGACCTCGCCGACGACATCGTGCTGCACCCTCTCGACGACCCGCTGGACTGGGAGCGCCTGCCGGGGAAGCCCGCGCTGGAGCGGCCCGCCGGTACGGAGGACGCCGTCGAGCTCGTCGCGGCCGGCATCGGGGTCGTGGTGGTTCCGCAGTCCCTGGCCCGCCTCCACCACCGCAAGGACCTCACCTACCGGACGGTCACGGACGCGCCCGAGTCACGCGTCGCCCTGGCCTGGCCCGAGGACCGGACCACCGACCTGGTGGAGGACCTCATCGGCATCGTGCGCGGCCGGACGGTCAACAGCACGCGAGGGCGCTCCCAGACCCCGGCCGCGGCGCAGCAGAAGGCCTCGGGCACGGCCAAGCCCCGGAAGTCGGACTCGGGCGGCGCGCGACGCAAGCCCGCGGCGGGCGGGACGGGTGGCAAGGCGACGGGCAAGAACCCCCGGAGCAGCGGTTCCGGCGGCCCGAAGGGCGGCGCGAAGCGCGGCAAGCCCCGCCGCCGCTCCTGACCCGGCGGCTCTGCCCCGGCGCCCCTGACGGCACGCCTGACTCGGCGCCCCCTGACCCGGACCTCCGACTCGGCACCTCTGACCCGGCGTCCCTCACTCGGCGCCCTAACCCGACGCCTCTGACTCGGCTCTGGCCGGAGTGGGGCGAGCGTTCGGTCCACTCCGGCCGGAGTGGGCCGACCGTTCGGTCCAGGGCGGGGTTCGCGCGGCTCGGGCGTGCCTCGCTCTCTGATCTCGGGTCACCTCGAACCGGCCCACGGGCCGCGCCTCCGACCGTCCTTGACCTGGAGCGCACTCCAGGTTCTACGGTTTCCTCATGACCGGCGGACATCCCCTCCCACGTGCCGCGGAACCGACGCTCACGATCGCCCAGGTCGTCGAGCGCACCGGGCTCTCGCACGACACGCTGCGGTACTACGAGAAGGCCGGCCTGATCGAACGGGTCGGCCGGACCACCGGGAACCAGCGGCGTTACGCGGCGACGGACCTGGCCTGGCTGGAGTTCCTCATCAGGCTGCGCGAGACGGGCATGTCCATCGCGGACATGCAGCGGTTCGCGGAGCTGCGCTCCCGCGGTGACGCCACGGTCCCCGACCGGCTCGCGATGCTCCGCGAACACCGCGCCGGACTCGAGGACCGGATTCGCGCACTGCGCCGGAATGCCGCGTCCCTCGACAGCAAGATCGACCACTACGAACGGCTGCTGGACCAGCCGGGATCGGACGGACCGACATGAGCGACACCCCGCAGAGCAGCGCGTCCACCACCCGCGAGGAGCGCTTCGAACACGGCCTGAAGATCCTTGAGCGGGTGGACGGCGAGGCCGGCCGGCGGGTGGTGGACGCGCTCGGCGACGTCAACCAGGAGCTGGGCCACCAGATCGTCGCCTGGGCCTTCGGCGACATCTACGACCGGCCCGGACTCGCCCCGCGCGACCGCCAGTTGGTGACCCTCGGCATGCTCACCGCGCTCGGCGGCTGCGAGACCCAGCTGGAGGTGCACGTCAACGCGGCGCTGAACGTGGGACTCTCCTCGGAACAGATCGTCGAGGCGCTGCTGCACTCCGCCGTCTACTGCGGCATCCCGAAGGCGATGAACGCGACCCTGGTCGCGAAGAAGGTGTTCGGCGAGCGTGGGGGGGTGGCCGGGGGGGCGCCCCCCCCCCCCCCCCCCGACCCCCCCCCCCCCCCCCGGAAAGAACCGCGTTAGCCCGGGACGGGTTTCTGTAACCCCCCCCCGCCCC
>NZ_JBHWVI010000036.1:0-55601 GCF_042737005.1 Streptomyces sp. NPDC060027 | reverse complement strand
GTCCAGGACAGTAATCTCGTTCATTGGGTCGTGGTCTCCCTTGCAGGTGGTACGGCCCGAAAGCGGCTCCGGTGTTCGAGCACCGGAGCCGCGCGCCGTTTCGTGGGGTGTGTGTCAGTTGCTCTTGCGGTCGCCGGTGTGGCCGTAGGTGGCCTTCAGCTCCGCCGCCACGTCCTTGCACTCGCCGGACACGATGCGGGCGTAGACCTGCTGGCCCTTCTGGACGTTCTCCGGGGTGGTCAGGTCGGACGACTGCTGCGACTTCTTGCTTGCCATGTGGGACTCCTGACAGGTCGTCGGTGTGGGCCCGGCCGGACGGTTCCGGCCCCGGCTCCCTGCCACCCCGCCCGTACGGCCGCGTGGTCCGGACGGGCAGGGGAGGCAACCGGCCGCAGCCGTTGAGCTGCGGAAAGGTCAGTCGCGCTGTACCGCACGCAAGGGCAGAACCCGCGCACGCCGCCCTCTTACTTGCAGAGGTGGAGCGGCTACCTCAGGCACGCTGTTGAGTTCTCAAGCAACGCGCGCTCACTTCGTACTCACCCCTTGCAGGGCTTTCCTCCGGGCGCTGTTCACGCAGGTCAGACAGGTCGATCAAGTGCTCTGCCCTTCCGGGCTGAGCCGCTTCTCAACTCTGCCTCAGGGTGCACTGTGAGGCAGAGTGCGTCAAGTCCGCTCACGGAACAAGAGGCGTGGGGCGCTGGTTCTCTCTCTGAGACACGGGCACTATGAGGCAGAGACCGAACAAGACTTGGGGTGCAGATGGTCGAGTGGACCGGTAAGCAGTTCGCCTATCAGCAGGTGGCCAACGACCTGCGGCGACGCATCGCGGATGACGAGTTCGCCGACACCGGTCAGCTCCCCTCGTTCGGGGACCTTCAGAAGACTTACGGCGTCACAGTGACCGTCGCCCGCACCGCCATCAATCAGCTCAAGGCTGACGGGCTCGTCGTCAGCCATCAGGGCAAGGGCGTGTTCCTGACTGCCGACGCCGGCCGCTCCGCCGCACAACTCGCCGATCCGGTCAGGACTTTGGCGGAGCTGCGCGAGGAAGTCGACAGGCTGCGAAGCGAAGTCGGAGAGCTGCGCCAACGCGTGACGACCCTGGAAGAGAACTGACTTTCCAGCAAGCCGGGGTGGAGCCTGATTGGCCGCGCCGTGGAGCATCTAAACCTCCTCTTCGATGTGCCACAAGTTCACCGCCGCGGCGCGAAAATCGGTATCACGTCCCGCTACCTGAGAACATCCAAGCCGTTTTATACATCCGCTTACACATGCGCTATCACGAATTTCCACAGTGCTAGTCGGGCCGCTACACTCGCGGCTCCGACCAGCTATCTAGGAGGGGCAGATGGCTCGGAAGCACCCGGATTGGAAGCCGGATCTCCTGCGGATGCACCGCGAGGAGATAGGCCTCACCCTGGAAGACACTGGGGAGAAGCTCCGCGAAATCGCGGAGCGGCACGGCTTCAACATTGCCGCGAACTTCCAGACGATCTGGGGCCACGAAAAGGGTTCCGTATACCCCGGTCCGCATTACCGCCGGGCATACTGCCGACTCTATCGTCGCAATGAGGCCCAACTCGGCTTCCGTAAAGCCCTGCCCGGAGAGGATGCCCCTGTGGAATCCGTACCGGCGCCCGCTTCAGCTGAGCGAAAGCTCCCCGACCAACCGGACGCAGTACGTAAAGCGCTGAGCAGCATCCACGAAGGCACCGACGACGTGGACAGCGAGGCTCTGCGCAATCGCGTGGTCAACGCATGGAGCCGCCACGCAGCAGGGGTAAGCACTGACGGTCCGATCGTGATCCTAGTCGGGGGGTACGCAGGGTCGGGGAAGTCAGAGTTCGCAAAGTTCCTCGGAGGACTCACCGGTTGGCCGATCCTTGACAAGGACTCGCTGACACGCCCACTGGTCGACCAACTCCTTGTTTCATTGGGCGGAGAGGCACACGACCGGAGTTCGGAGCTTTACCGCAAGAAGGTCCGCCCACTGGAATACCGGTGTCTCATGGAAGCCGCATGGGACAACTTGGATTGCGGAATCTCGGCAATCCTCGATGCCCCGTTCATCGCCGAGTTTGGCAAGACCGAATGGATGCAGCGCTTCCAGAACCGCTGCCGGTCAAAGCGGGTGTCAGTCGCGACTATATGGGTCGCCTGCGACCTCGAATCGATGCGCGAGTACATCGAATTCCGAGGTGCCGCGCGCGATGCCTGGAAGATGGAAGCGTGGGAGGAATACGCGTCGGGGCTCGATCTGAAGTTCCGTCCGCAGGGCCCGCACTTCGTCGTCGACAACAGCCTTGGCGCTGCCGTCGCCTTGGTCGACGAGGCGCGCGACGTGCTGAGCGGCGGCGGGCTGTGATGCCGTCCGGCGTAATCCTGTACGGGCCACCCTGCTCCGGCAAGGACACAATCACCAATGAACTGACTCGGCTCCGGTCAGAGTTCGTGCTGTTCGAGCGGCTCAAGGCAGGTCCCGGGCGTACGACGGGATACCGGCTCACGACCGTTGACCACATCGAAGAACTGTCGCGTGCGGGAGGACTCCTCTACCGCAACGCCCGCTACGACGCTGAGTACGCCATCGACCGGCATGGCGTCGCGGCCCTGGTCGAAACTGGCCGCATCCCCGTTCTACACATGGGCCAGGTCGTGGGGGCCAGTGCGGTGGCTGCCTTCCCCCTGTACTGGATTCGTGTGCTCCTGTGGTGCCCCCTGGACACCACGGAGTCGCGTTCTATCGGCCGCGGAGACAAGGACGTAGAGGCTCGGGTAAAAATCTGGTACGAGACCCAAAAGGACCTGTTGGCCCACGAAACCGAGCCATGGACCCTCACCCTCCGGACCGACAAGATGAGCCCTACCGAGTCCGCCAACGTCATCGTCGACGCCCTCGCGGCCACTGCCTCAGCGGAGAGCCGGAACATCCGGGAGCTTGTCGGATGACGACCCTCGGCATCCTGCACCCGGGCAGCATGGGAGCTGCCGTCGCCGCTCAGGCAAGGCGCTCCGGTGCTGAGGTTCTGTGGTGTCCGGCCGGACGCAGCACGAGCAGCAAGGAGCGGGCCGAGCGATACGGCCTCACCCCTATACGGGCGCTGAGTGAGATGGTCGAGCGGGCCGACATCATCCTTAGTCTGTGCCCGCCTGCCGCCGCCGAAGACGTGGCACAGAACGTCGCAGCTTGCTCGTACGCCGGAATCTACGTCGATGGGAACGCCGTGTCCCCCGCGACGATGGCCAACATCAGCGCCATCGTGCAGCGCTCCGGGGCGACCGCGGTGGACGGCTCAGTGATCGGGTCTCCGCCGTCGGACTCCAAGAGCCCTCGCCTCTACCTATCCGGGCCTGCCGACGCACTGCACCCGGTGGCCCAACTCTTCGAGGGAAGCACTGTTCAAGCACGTCTCCTGTCGGGCGAGCTCGGACAGGCGTCCGCGCTCAAGCTCTCGTACAGCAGCTACCAGAAGGCCAGCCGCGTTCTGGCCGCGGTCGCCTACGCCCTCGCCAGTGACCACGGAGTGGAGGCGGAACTACTCGACATCGCCGAAGGACGTACAACCAGCTACCTGGCAGAGACCGCGTACTTCCCAAAGGTCGCCGCTCGGTCCTGGCGCTGGGGGCCGGAGATGAAGGAGGCAGCGCACGCTCTCGAAGAGGCAGGGCTCCCCTCTGATCTGGCCGACGCCGCAGCAGCCGTGATGGAGCGATGGGCAGGCCTCAAGGACACATCGCCAGATCTCGCGCTCGTAGTACAGGAGTTGCACGTAAGCCCGAAAGGAGAGCCGACCTAGAACGCTGTCCCTTGCAGTACCTCGATGGCCTCCACGATGCCCGGCACCATGACGTCGGGCTCGTAAAGGCCATGGGCCCATTCACGGCCACTGGCAATCCAAAGTGTCTGCAATCCCGCCGCCCTCGCCCCGCCCATGTCCTTCTCGGGGTTGTCGCCGACCATCCACCCTCCAGCGCTGAGAGACGCGCCGCACTCCGCCGCCGCAGCCTCGAAGAGACGGCGCTCCGGCTTTCGCACCCCTACCTCCTCCGAGACACAGATGCCGTCGAAGAGAGGGGTCAGGCCGGCCGCCGCGAGCTTGGCACGCTGGATGTCCCCCGCACCATTCGTCGCGACGCCGATCGTCCACCCCGCGCCGCGGAGCGCTTCGAGGCCTTCCCGGGCCCCAGGGAAACAGCACACCGATCGCGCAACACCATCGACGTACTCGTGCCAGAGGTCGCCCGGGCGGTCGCTGAGGCCGAGGGCCACCCCCAGGCCTACGAAGTCCTCGCGGTGCGCCCGATCGCGGAGCCGATCACCGATGACAGCCTCCGCCTCCGGGGGCAGAGAGCGCGCGCGCACGAAGTCACGAGCCCAATGCTTAAGGCCCGCACTGCGGTCGATCAGGGTGTTGTCGAGGTCGAAGAGTGCCAGCACAAGGCGACGTTACGCACGATCGGCCTCACCTGACTGCTAGTCCTACGGTGATCGAGTACCCAAGCAGGAGGGCAGAGGCACTCGATCGCCCACATGGCCACGTTCCGTGCAATAGCGTGCACGACGCTCAGACGCGTCACATGCGGAAGTTTCAATGTGTCCCATCACGGCCGGCGCTGCTCCCGCCCAGTTGGCCAGACCAGAACCTCATTTCCATCTGGGTCAATCACCCTGAGAGATCCCTCAACGTCCCGGGGGCCAGGGGGGATAGTGGGGATTTTTAGCTTTTCCACCAACATCCTCACCCGCCTCGTATCCGGAGTGGAAACCGTGATTTGAACAGGACCACTCTTCAAATCACCAGGCATATTGGGATGCTGAAGGAATGCCAACCAAGGTGTCACATAAATTACCTGCTGTGACTCCGGAGCGTGAACTCCCAGGACATCTGCATAGAAACTGCGCGTCTTTGACAGGTCGGCAACGTGAACAGCAATCCTAGTCGGCACCGCTTGACTATGCGCAGGAGGAAATTCTAGCTGCCCACTAACCCTCGGCACGTCTTCCGACTGGTCTAGCTTTTCCCTACCGATCCTACGGTCGATGATCAGAGTTTGACCGTCCACAAGCACGAGTTTGTACCGTTCCATCTTCTGCTTTGTTGCAGATTTCAAGCCATGAACGTGCACGTCTGAAACGGCTCGGCCATCAACGAAAGCCCTCATCTCACGACCAGCAGTGAGGGACGAAACCCAATCCTTCACTGCGCCGCGTCCAACCGGCCGCGACGTCGCCGCATACCGCTTCGAAGCGGAGACGAGCATGTCGGATGTTTCCCGAATGTATTGCGCATCTTGAACATCGTCAGCAAGGCTTCCCAGCCAATCAGGACCATGCAACGCACCCAGAATTGAACTGGTCATGGATGCGAGGGTGTCGGTATCAGCACCAAGCAGGAAGGCAGAACGCAAGAGTCCCATCGATGGCCTCGCGGCGAACCTGGCGGCCAAATAGCATGCGGCCACCGCCGTAACCGTCCCCGATCCATTGACTTTCGTGTCGAAACATCCGAGGGCATTGAGCGTCTTCTCATCATCAGCGAGCGCTGCCCTCTGGAGAGAATCCTGACAGATTTGCAGCAAGGCCATCACCTCCTTGGAGGTCTCCAGCCAGGATTCACGGAAAGAACCACCCGACATTCCTTCAAATTTATTCATCCACTCCCGCGGCAAACGTGCGGCAGCGGAATCAAAATCGGTCCATGCCGGAGAATCAATTAGCTCTGCAATGAGATCGCCGTACTCCATGGTTCCCTGCCGCCTCATGGCGTGCCGCAAGGTTAGGGCGTGAACAACCGCACCCAAAAGCGCCCTGACATGTCCGTGGGTTCCAATCCCATCAAGAACGACCCGAGAGATCAAAGGCTTTACGGAGTCGTCATCAAGCGTTGCGAGCACATGTGGAGCAATTCTCATTGCAACCCCGTTCGCACCCGCTTCGAAATAGGATTTCACAGACTGTGCAGCGCCATCCCAAGGCGCTTGCTCCGACTCCCAGGAACGAGCCGCCTTTAGTACTGCCCGCCCGCCACCTCGCTGATAAACCGGCCAAGCCGGCAGCTCCACGGAGGTGAACCAGGCATACCAGTCTTCACCCTTAAGGCATGAACGGGCAGTAGCAAGCAACAGCTGCGTGTCGTCGCTATACTGGCCACCGATAACCGGATCTTCATATTTAGAGAATTGCGTTCCACCCCACCGTTGCCAGCCGCGGAATTCTAGCTTCGGTTCAACATGTCGTGCTCGCTGGCCTCCTACAATTCCGCTTCGCTGTTCCTGTGGCCAACCAAGGGCATCCCCTACGGCGGCACCAATGAGAAGTCCCCGTGCGCGGTGAGGAAGATCCGCAATAGAGCTAGGGTCATTCACGGCTTATCTCCATTGTGCGAGGGCGCCCAGGGCTGCACATCGATCTGACGCCCAAATCGTACACGCCTACTCAGTTCATCCTTCTCAAAGAGCACTGACGAAACGGCCCATGAGATGCGTGTCGGGTCCAACCCCATGATCTTAAGGCGCGCGAATTCAGTAGATGCCGCGGAAGCCGTCGGTACTACGATGCTCACAATTGAACTAATGTCGATCGGCCCAGGTACTAGAACTTCAGCTTGCAGGTTAGTCGCTGCACCCGGGTGGTGGTTTTGACCGCGAGGCCACCCATCGCTGACTGGCGCGAAGCAATCCATAAGCGCTTGTGCGCCTGCTTTTAGAAGCGCGCCGCTCTGCTTTGCCGCGTTACAGGGGGCGAACAGGGTACCGGGCCGGGCTGCTAGTTCACTCTCAAGAAGGAAACACACCCAGTCCGGATAGTTCACATAGTCGGGCTTGAAGCGAGCTTGGGCAAGGTAGTATCCATTCGGATATTGGAAGCTGCAACAAACCTTGTCAGGATTTTTGTCGAACCTTTCTTTATCCGTAGGCGAAAAGTATTCAGGTGCGGCAGCAGCCAAATCCTTGCTGCTTCGGATCGCGCCGTCTTTGAAAATATGAAACAGATTGTGCGATGGGGTAAAGTGAGTCAACCGAGTGACTCCGCACTTCTCCAACGCCTCAGCGACTACACCATCAATGATAGTCACGGCTTGACCTCGGCAAATAGATCGGTTTCGGTGGGGAGAAGCGGAGTCAAGCCGCCGCTATGAGTGATGAGCAGTTCTGATTTTGCTCGCGTAATGGCGACATAGAGAAGCTTCGCTTCCCGCTCGGCAGCATCATCCTTTCCTAGCGAGTCAACCACCTCTGAATGAGGAACCGTGTCACCGCCACAGAATGGCATCAGCACTGCATCGAATTCAAGTCCTTTAGCGGAGTGATAGGTCGTGCGATAGACACCCGGCCTTGAATCCCAGAAGTATTGATCGCTTTTCAGGCGGCGTGACTGGATTCCTTGGCAGGCTCGATCGACATCTGCCCAAGTGCGCCCCACAACGGCAACTGTCCCAACAGTACCTAGTCGCTTGGCTGCATTTTGCACTACGGTGATTTCCTCCTCCTGACTAGCGCAGCTAACTAGCGTGGGCTTGGGGCCACTAGCCGTAGGAGCGACGGGAGGAACTAGGTCGTTCGTTTTTCCGAAGAATGGCTGAGAGCTCAGCGCGATAGCAACTTTGGCAATCGCCGCCGAATTTCGATAGTTATCTCGGAAAGTTTCAACCTGCCTAACTTGCAGACCGCAAGCACGCCAAGACATTGCTTGGCCGTAAATCTGTTGCGCGTAATCACCAAAGAAAGTTACAGATCCGTCTTTTGGTACAGCAGCAACTAGAGAGCGGATCTCTTCGGGGGACAGGTCCTGCCCCTCATCGATAATGACGTGCCGATAGAGACGCGAGCGATCATCAATGGCAAGCTGATCATGCACCGTCAGCGCGATATCACTCCAATCGAACCGTTGACCTTTCTCGGTTCGGATCTCGCGATAAGTATCGCGAATCCTCCAGACCACTTTTCTGAGATCCGCACTTAGAGGAGTCCTACGCCCTAAGCGTTCGGCGCCCAAGTAGTCGGATTCCGTCCGGATTCCCATCCCTGCTATCCAGGCAAGCTCATCCTGAAACCAGCCGGTCTCGCGCTCAAAGAAAGAGTGCGGTTTATATTTCTTCTTAACATCACGAATTGCTGAATCAATCATCCGACGGCGTGGCTCGGCGTCGGCAATCACATTCCAGCCATTCATCAAACCGCGACTGTTCAGGTAACCACGGGCAAACTTGGCATAAGTTCGGATATCGAGACTAGGCGCAGGTTTCCCTTGCGACAAGTGGCTTAGGTATTTGACCAGCGCGTTGTTGTAGGTAACGAGAAGAGTCCTGCCAGATCCTTCCACACCAGGGTCTGATAGGTACAAGGCCCTTAGCATTGCCATAACCGTCTTGCCCGTGCCCGCTGTCCCGAGAACGACTTGATGTCCTTTAGGAGGCAGGTAGGCAACGTACGGCTGACGACCCACTGGTGTTGGCAGAGTCAACTGTTCCCCCTGTCATCTGGCTGCCACATGGTCAGCACGACCACGAGGTCACCTTGATGTCAACAGATGTTGCGCCACCGCACTGGCGGTAGCGCAGGCTGGCGTGACGGCCCTCACGGAAAGCATGCCTGCTTTCGGCGGTCTTGGCAGCCGGTTCCCGATGAGAGGGCACCTGCACGGGAGTCTCTTCGCTTCGCGTCTCTGCGTACTGAACGTGCTTCGGGTTTCGGCGTACCACCCACGCGAGCGAAGTCGAGCCTGGGGAACGTGCCGGGCATGGCAACGAGGCGCATCGCGCCGGCTGTCGCAACAGCAAAACGAACGGCCCGTCCTGAAGGATGCCGGATCGAGGCGGGGCTTCTGTGCTGACGGCACGTGACGTGCCCTAGCCATACCTGGAGGGCACAACGAGGGCACATCGGCCTCACGCGGGTTCAACACCAACCAACGCAAGCAACCGCCGAATTGCCTGGTCAGCAACATACCTTGACAGTCTCCGCAGAACATGCCCGAAGGGGCGGCACCCCCATACAGGGTGCCGCCCCTCTCACATACACGGCTCACGACACCGATCGGGCACGGTGATCACGGGACTGCCCGGGGACCGTTCGTGACCGTCGGAGCCGGGCTGTGCGCCGGCGCCTTGGCCTCGTTCTTCGTCGACTCGATGAAGACGAGCGCGACTACGAAGATGCACATGACGAACGCGAAGAACACGAGTCGCTGCTTCTGCATCGCCGCCACACGCCCCTTCGAGTCACTTGCGATGATCTGATACTTCGACGTTCGGTGCTCGAAGAACCTGTTGATCGCACTGCTGGGGAGGTTCTTGAACACCTGAGCCACGGCGAGCACCAGGCCGACGACGGCCACGGGGATGATGGCCCATGCTGGCGCACCATCAGGAAGTTGTAGAAACACAGTTTGCTGACCTCTTCGCTGCGGTCGGCAAGACGAGAGCGACGTCGGCATCACGCCCCGCGCAGGGCAAGGGGGAGCTCGATACCTATGAGAGACGGGAAGCTGGCCGCCATAAGCCGGATCGCCAACGCCCATGACGCGCAAGGCGATACCCGTCGCAACCGCGTGACAGGGCCACGCGGTTGCAAGCACGAGCAACGCACGCTCAGGTCAAGCCTGTGGACTCTCGCCTTCTCGCCCAAGCGGAAGGCGTCGGCTCATCGTCGAGTTACGCTTCGATACGGTTCTCGGCCTTACGGCCCCGGTTCCAAGCGTTCACGACGGCGCCGCACGCAGTCATCACACGCGACCCCCCGCTGTTGTTGAATCCACCGCGGGACGACTGGCTGAGAATCTCGGAACGCCACTTGGCAGCCGTGCCCAGGTTCGCCATCTTCCTGGCAAGCTCTACGTCGTCGATGAGGTCACCCCACCGGCCGAGAAAAACCCCGACACCGCCGAGCAGCATGCCGTCCCAGGTGTCGGCCGACCTCCCCCAAGCCGCCTCTGCCACCGTCAGAGTGCGGTCGAACACGTCAGCGCCATAGCGCTCGGTGATCTGAAGAACACCGGATACTGCGCCGACACCGTTTGTCGACGTAGAGCCGAGCGTCAGGGCATGCTTCTCCAGGACGCGGGCGGTGTCGACGTAGAGGAGAACACCCCCCGTGAGTCCCACGTGGAACTCATCGATCGGGCGCGGTTTGTGAGATTCCTGATTCTTGATCAGGAACAGCATCGCTTCCTGCGCCTGCGTGAGGCCGTGGTGAACCTCAGCAATGAGAGTGTTGACGCCAGCCAGGGCGCAGGCGCGCCACCTGTGCTGCCCGTCGACGATGTAGCAGCTGCCGTCCTCTCGCTGCGACACGATGATCGAGCCGAGCGCTTCGGAAACCAGCCTGCTGGCGATCTTCTGAGCGCGTCGCTCGTTCAGCATGCGCTGCGCCTGCCGGTCAATCTTCAGATCCGCAATCTGGACCTTAACCCCGTAGTGCACTTTGTGCGCGGGGATGCGGTAAGCGTATCCACCCATGTCCATACTTCTGCCCTTCAGCAATATGGTTCGCTGTGAGGCGCTGCGTTGGGTGGATGTGCGGCTATGTTGGGCCTGAGGATACAGCGCGTGAGCAATCAATCACATACGGCCATCTGGCTCAACCGGCTCGCGTGCCTCGGAGGCCCGGAGCCCGTCTCAGTTTCCGTCTCATTCATACTCGTGCGCGGCCGTCCGGAGCCGTCCATCCGCCCACCGCCAACACGGCGTTCGCACGGGAATGAACACCGGTGGACGCACCCGAACCGCACCTTGATCAGCAGAGACAAACCTGCAAAGCGAGTTACGCGGGTTCAATTCCCGCCACGGCCTCAAGTGGCCTGACCAGGAAAAACAAAAGGGTGGCACCCCGGAAGGGATGCCACCCTTGCGGTCATCCGCCTCAGTTCCCGTCTCCGTTCCCCTGCGATGCGGCCCCTTCCCTCGTCCGCCCGAGTCGGGCCGTTGGCGCTACGCGTACAGGGTGCCGCCCGCCTGGTTCTCGAATATCTCCGGCCAGTGGCGTCGGCCGTCGTCGCCCGGGAGGGACGGGGTCGGGTCGCAGGCGGCGGGGTCGACGGTGGCGAGGGTCTCGGTCAGAGTGGCGGCGAGCTGTTCGTAGGAGTCGCTGAGGCCGTGGGCCGCGTCCACCGCCTTCTCGCGGTGGAGGAGCCAGAGGGTGAACGCGAGCGTGGAGATGTCCGCGTTGAGCGGGCGCAGGGTGAGGTCCGGCTCGCTCCAGGCCAGCACCGCGCCCGTGATGCCGTCCACGACCAGGCTGGTGTCCTCCAGGAGGTAGCCGAGGCGGATCAGGCGGTCGGCGGCGGCCGGGAGCAGGCCTGCGGAGAACTCGTCGGGGCGCTCGTCCGCGTAGTACTCGGTGAGGGCCGGCAGCGGCACCTCCGTGTCCAGCTGGAAGAGAAAGCCGTCCTCGGGCAGGCCGGTCTCCCGCAGGAAGCGGCGGGTCGGTTCGTGCGTCAGCGCGGGCGGGAAGTCGACGTCCTCGAAGCGCATGATCTCGCCCGCGCCGAACTCCTCGTCCAGCAGCCGCTTGGGCAGGCCGAGGACGAGCCCTTCACCGGGTCCGGCGATCCGGGCGAGCGGGCGGATCAGCGCCGCCATCCGCCAGTACGGCGGCACGTGCCCGCCCACGCCGTCCTCGAAGACCGCGCTCAGCCGGTCCGACACCTCCGCGACCGCCTTCGGGCCGAACGGGCCCGGCCCGCCCCGGGACAGGGTCAGTTCCTCGGTGGCCGCCGCGAAGCGCAGCAGGGCCTCCAGGGAGGGCGCCAGGGGCGAGAGGTCCAGGTGGGCGGGGTTCCGCCGGACGTGTGTCGAGGAGACCTCGCCCGTCGTCCCGTCCAGCACGATCGACTCCAGGTCCCGGTCCAGGCTGCGCAGCGCCCCGATGACGAGCCGGTCGCGCAGCTCCTCGGCGAGCTTGTCGGCGTCGCCCACCAGGTCGGCGACGGTGCGCAGGCCGTGCTCCCGCAGTGCGCCGAACCCGAGGAGCGTGCCGTCGCCGGGCAGTCCGGGGCCGGTGAGGCGGTTCCGGGTGCCCGCGTGCGTGATGAACGGATCCAGTTCGTCGTCGGCCAGCGTGATCGCGCCGCCGACATCGGTGTCAGTCGTACTCATGGCTCCCCCGCGCATGTGAACGCATCGTGCTTCCCCCACGGAGGAACAGCCGGTCGTCCCACGGCAGTTCCCCATTGAGCCAGAACCATACGCCGCCCCACTGACAACGCCAGAAACACGCGGGAACGCCTTCCCACGGAACAGGGCGGGCCGGATGGCCAAGGCTTCCAGGGCTTCCAGGGCTTCCAGGGTCTAAGGCATCCAAGCCCTCCCCGGCGCGCATCAGCCCGTATCGGCCGAGAACGACCGAACTCGCGGAGATCGGCGGAAACCTGTGGAGATCAGCCGAAGTAGACGCCGCCCACGACGACCACCACGGCCGCCAGGACGAAGAGCAGCACCCAGAGCACCAGCTTCCCGACGCCGGGCGCGGGTTCGTAGCGCGGCTGTTCGGGCTCGTCGCCGCTCACCGCGGGGGCGTCGGCGTTCGACGGGAGTCCGCGGCCCGGCACGGCCTCACCGGCCGCCGGCTCCCGCGCGGTCACGACGCCGTCACCACCGCCGCCTGCGGGCGGATCGGCAGCCGGTTGACCGGCCGGCCGGTGGCCGCCCGTACGGCGGACGCGATGGCCGCCGGCGACGTCACGACCGGCACCGCGCTGGCCGCCTTGGCGCCGAAGGGGGCGACGACGTCGCGCTCCTCGACGAGTTTGACGATGCGGATGTCGGGCGCGTCCAGGGCCGTCGGGAGGGCGTAGCCCGTGAGGTCGGGGTGCCGGACCAGGCCGCGGGCCGTACGGAGGTTCTCGGTCAGCGCGGCGCCGACGCCCTGGGTGACGCCCGCCTCGATGCGGGCCGTCAGCTGCGCAGGGTTGAGGATCCGGCCGACGTCCTGGGCGAGCGCGAGCTCCACGACCCGTACCGAGCCGAGTTCGATGTCGACGTCCACCACCGCGCGGATGGCGCAGAAGGCGAGGCCCACGAAGGCGTCGCCCTGGCCGGCCTCGTCCAGCGGTTCGGTCGGATGCGGGCGGCACTGCGCGGTCGCCCACAGTTCCTTGCCGTCCATCGCCTCGGTGACCGTGGTCGACAGCACTCCGTCGTACGACGTGATCTTGCCGTCGGTGATCTGGAGCAGCTCGGTGGACATGCCGAACTTGTGGGCCAGCGGCTGGAGGAGCTGCGTACGGACCATCTTGGCGGCGCGCTCGACCGCTCCGCCGGACACCCAGGTGTGCCGGCCCCGGCAGCTCGGGCCCGCCGGGGGCTGGTCGGTGTCGACGGGAGCCACGTGGACCTCGTCGATGCCGAGCGTCTCCTGGACGATCTGCCGGGCCAGTGTGGTGAAGCCCTGGCCGGTCTCCACCGCCGCGCAGAGCACGGTGGCGACGCCGTCGTGGACCTTCACGGTGGCCGTCGAGACCTCGTCGGCACCCTCGGAGCCGAGCATGTGCACCATGCCGAGCGCGTAGCCGACACCGCGGCGTACGGCACCGGGTTCGCCCGCGCCCTCGGGGCCGCCGGGCAGCAGCCACTCGTCCTCGGGCGTGTCCTTGGGCAGGGCGGGCAGCGGGAAGTCGCGTACGGCCTGGAGCAGCTCGGCGACCGGGGCCGGGCAGGTCACCGTCTGGCCGGTCGGCAGGACGTCTCCCGTGGCCATCGCGTTGCGCAGGCGCAGTTCCGCGGGGTCGACGCCCAGCTTCTTGGCCAGCTTGTCCATCTGGGCCTCGTAGGCGGCGCAGACCTGGAGGGCGCCCTCGCCCCGCACGTGCCCCGAGGGCGGGTTGTTGGTGCGGACGGCCCAGCCCTCGATGAAGGCGTTCGGGACGACGTACGGGCCGCAGGCGAAGGAGACCGCGGCGGCCAGGGACTCGCCGGAGGTGTCGGCGTAGGCGCCGGCGTCGAGCAGGATCTGGGCCTCGACCTTGACGAGCGTGCCGTCGGCGTCGGCGTGGTGCCGGTAGCGCAGCAGAGTCGGGTGCCGGTGGGCGTGGCCGAGGAAGGACTCCTCGCGCGTAGCGGTGAGTTTCACCGGGCAGCCGGTGGTCAGGGCGAGCAGGCCGAGGGCGAGCTGGAAGCCCTGGTCCTCGCGGTCGGCGGTGGCTCCGGGGACGCCGGTGACGACGACCTTCACGCGCGCGGGTTCCAGGCCGTAGCAGGCGGCGGCGGCGTCGCGGTCGGCGTGCGGGTCGGTGGAGGCGATGTAGAGCTCGACGCCGCCGTCGGGGCGGGGCACGGCGAGTCCGGCCTCGGCGCCGATGGGCGCGGGGTCCTGGCGGCCGATGCGGTAGAGGCCCTCGACGACGATGTCGCCGACGGCGTCCGGGTCGCCGTGGCGCAGCGGGATGTGGCGGATCAGGTTGCCGTCGGGGTGCAGGGGCTCGGCCTCGAAGGCCTGCTCGGGGTCGGTGACCGGTTCGAGCACCTCGTACTCGACGATGACGGCCGCGGCGGCCATCCGCGCGGTGTCCGGGTGGTCGGCGGCGACGGCCGCGATGGGCTCCCCGTGGTGGCGTACGAGCTCGGAGGCGAACACCGGGCGGTCGGCCCGGCCGCGGCCGTGCAGCGGGGTGCCGGGCACGTCCTCGTGGGTGATGACGGCACGTACACCGGGCATCTCGCGCGCGTGGCTGGTGTCGATGGACACGATGCGGGCGTGCGGGTGGGGCGAGCGGAGCACGGCGGCCCACAGCAGGCCCTCGGCCCACAGGTCGGCGGCGTAGGGGAAGGTGCCCTCCGCCTTGGCGCGGGCCTCGGCCGTGGGCAGCGAGACGCCGAGCCCGTGCGGCAGGGGCTCGATGCCCGTCTCGGGCACCGCCGGTGTCGCGGTCGCGGCTTGGTTGGTCACGCCTGGCCTCCGTCCTGGCCGTACGGCTGTTCGTGCTGCGCCCGGGAGCCGTACGCGGCATTGTCCTCGTACGCGGACGGGTGGACACCCCCCGCGCCGGGGCCCGCCTGGTGCGGGATGCGGGCCTCGTCCGCCTCGGGGGCTTCGGCCGCGGCGGCGGAGTGCGCCTCGCGTTCGGCGACGACCTCGCGCACGGCGTCCAGGACGCCGCGGTAGCCGGAGCAGCGGCACAGGTTGCCGCACAGTGCCTGGCGGGTCTCCAGCTCGGTCGGCGCGGGGTTGCCCTCGAGCAGGTCGTGCAGGGTCATCGCCATGCCGGGGACGCAGAAACCGCACTGCACGGCGCCGCACTTGGCCAGTGCGCGCTGGACGTCGGAGGGCTGTCCTTCGGTGGCCAGGCCCTCGACGGTCCGTACCTCGCTGCCCGCGGCGGTGACGCCGGGCACCAGGCAGGACGCCACGAGCCGGCCGTCCACCTGGACGTTGCAGGCGCCGCACTCGCCCTGCGAGCAGCCGTCCTTGGCGCCCGCGAGGCCGAGCCGTTCGCGCAGCACGTAGAGCAGCGACTCGCCGATCCAGGCGTCGGTGACCGGCCGGTCGGCGCCGTTGACGCGCAGGACGTAGGAGGCGAGGGGGTGTTCGTTGTGCGGGGCCTGGACGATGTGGTCCGCGTCGCGCGTCCCGTCGTCCGTGCCCGCCACCTCGTGCGCCGGATCCGCCTCGGGCGCCTCGTGGGTCCCCGCGGTCACCGGCTCGGGGCCGGCGACGGGCTCAGGGGCCTCGTGGGTGGGTTGTGCGGGCCGCTGGGCGGCCTGTGCGGGCGATTCGGCCTGCGGCTGCGGTACGGGTCCCGTGGGGGCCTCAGGGGCGGCTTCGGGCGCGTCGGCGGTCCACGCGTGGCCGATCTCGCCGGCCCAGGGCGCGGACGCGCCGCCCGGGAGCGTGGCGGGCGGTGTGCCGCCCCACTGCTCGACGAGTGCCGACGTGGTGAACTCGCCCGATTCGTCCGGAAGATCCCCTCCGGCCACCGGGATCGACCACTGCCCGGTCACGTCGTGTCCGGCGCCGCCGTCCCGGGCGGCGTCGTTGAACTCCCACTGCCCGGTGGACCCCGGGTGGTACGAGAACCGGTCGTCGTGGCCGTCGGCGGCGGGCTGCCCGGCGTTCGGATCCGGCCAGGGGGCGGCGCCGCCCTGGGCGGCCCACGTTCCGGTGGCCGCCGGGTCCGCCGCCTCGGGCGGGGCGGGTGTCACGGCGATCTGCGGGGGCACATAGCCGTGTCCGGGCGCCGCGAGCGGCTCCCGGGCGGCGAGGAGGGCCTCGATGCCCCCTTCGGGGAGTTTGACGAAGGCGGTCGCGCCGTCGTCGTAGTCGCCCTGGGGCAACGGATCCCAGCGGCCGCCGCTGCGCGGAGCGCTCTCTTCGTGCTGGTCGTCGGTCACGAAAGTGCCCTCCCCAGTGCTCGTCGGGCCAGCGCGGCGACGGTGCGCCGCAGGTGCAGTACGGCGGGCGGGAGCGGCACCACGGATCCGTCCTCGGCCGGGACGGGGTCGGGGATGCAGGCCGCGGCCACGTACTCCCCGAACGCGGTCAGCGCCTCCGGGACGATCGTGCGGCTGTTGTCCCAGTCGATCAGCTGGGCCACCCACGCCTCGGCGTCCAGGGGGCGCAGCGGCATCGGCGCTATGGCGCCGACCGCGCACCGCACACCGCGCCGGGCCGGGTCGAGGACGAGCGCCACGGAGGCGATCGCGCGCCCGGGTCCGGTGCGCCCGGTGGCCTTCAGGAAGACCTGCGGGGCGTGCAGCAGCGGCACGCGAACGTAGCCGATGAGTTCTCCGCCGCGGAGCATGTCCACGCCCGCGAGCAGGTGCGACACCGGGATCTCGCGGCGCGTTCCACCCGGGCCCGCGATGATCAGCGTGGCTTCCAGGGCGGCCAGTACGGGCAGCGCGTCACCCGTGGGCGCGGCCGTGGCGATGTTGCCGCCGAGGGTTCCGGCGTTGCGGATCTGCGGCGGTCCGGCCGCCCGCGCGGCGGCGGCGAGCGCCGGGATGAGGGCGGCGAAGTCGGGGCGGCCCATGCGGGCGTGCGTGAGGCCGGCGCCGAGCAGCGCGTGGCCGTCCTGGTACTGCCAGCCGCGGATCTCGCTGATCCGGCCGAGGCCGACGAGCGCGGCCGGCCTCAGCTGGCCGGAGTTGACCGCGGCCATCAGATCGGTGCCACCTGCCACCGGAACGGCCGCGGGCATGGCGGACAGTGCCGCCACCGCCTCGTCCAGCGAGACGGGCAGCGTCACGGCCTGCGCCGCCTGCGGTGCGTGCGTGGTCAAACCGGTTGCCCCTTCCCGCTGCCCCACCTGGTCCCACCTGTGCTGCCGTACGGTACGTGCTGACAGGGCGGACGTGGCAACTCTGGCACATCTTCCCCGGCCCCCGACGCGGGGGTCCGCTAGGAGGCATTCGCCCCTCTCACCAGGGAGATGGCCGGTTTTCGCACGGCATCACCGGTGAGCTCGAATTGTCACTCTTCGGTGACCCTTGGGGGCCTTTTTTCCTTGCGGCGCAACGGTGCCAGGGCACTGGTCGGGGGGCACACCGGTCGTGAGCCGTCTCACACGTTCGGGGGCGCCCCCTCGATCGGGCGTCCGAGCACACCGGGCCGCCGCTGCCACGGCCGAGGTCCCGCGGGCGCCCGGTAGCCCACCCCGAGGGCGTCGAGGCGCGCGTAGTGGGCGCTCATCCGCCGCTCGAAACCGGCGAAGTCCCGTTCCGCGGGGGCCGGCAGGCTGCTCCAGGCGACCTCCGCGAGAGCGGCGAGCCGCGGGAACGCCTGGTAGTCCACGCGCGCGGGGTCCTCCATCACCTCGGTCCACACGTTGGCCTGCGTGCCCAGCACGTGCCGCGCCTCGGCCTCGGTGAGCTGCGGCGGAACCGGCTCGAAGCGGTAGACGTCCTCCAGGGTGCGCACGTAGGCGATGGGCACCGGCTCGTCCTCGCCCGCGGCCTGGCGGTAGTCCAGATACACGTGCTGCTCGGGACACATGACGACGTCGTGGCCCGCGCGCGCGGCCGTCACGCCGCCCTGGTACCCGCGCCACGACGACACCGCGGCGCCCGGCGCGAGACCGCCCTCCAGGATCTCGTCCCAGCCGATCAGCCGACGCCCGCGCTCGGAGAGCCAGTTGTCGAAGTGCCGGATGAACCAGGACTGCAACGCGTCCTCGTCGGCGAGCCCGAGTTCCTTGATGCGCGCCTGCGCCGTGGCCGACCGCTTCCACTGGTCCTTGGCGCACTCGTCGCCGCCGATGTGGAAGAAGCCCGAGAACTCCGGGAAGCGCGCGGGGTCCGCCGGGAAGAGGTCGAGGAGTTCCTCGAAGACCCCCTCGTAGAAGCGCAGGGTGTTGTCAGTGGGGGCGAGTACGTTTTTGGAGACGCCCCAGTTGTCCCAGACGGTCAGGGAGGTCGTGTCGATGACGTCGGTGTTGCCCAGTTCCGGATACGCGGCGATGGCGGCCTGCGAGTGGCCGGGGATGTCGATTTCGGGGACGACGGCGATATGCCGCTCGGCCGCGTACGCGACGATCTCGCGGATGTCGTCCTGGGTGTAGAAGCCTCCGTGCGGCTTCTCCTCCCACAACGGTGAGGCCCGGTGGCCGAATTTGGTGCGGGCCCGCCAGGACCCGACCTCCGTCAGCCTCGGGTAACGGTTGATCTGGACACGCCATCCCTGGTCGTCGGTGAGATGGAAGTGGAAGACGTTGAGTTTGTGCGCGGCCAGCAGGTCGAGGTAGCGCAGGACGCCTTCCTTGGGCATGAAGTGCCGGGAGACGTCGAGCATGAGACCGCGCCAGCGGAATCGCGGTGCGTCCTCGATCACCCGGTGCGCGATTTCGTACGACGTGCGCGGACGGACCGGGGCGCGGCGAAAGGCGTCGGGGCCGAGCAGTTGACGCAGCGTCTGCGCACCCCAGAAGACCCCGGCCGCGTCGCCGCCCCGGATCTCGACTCCGTCGTCGCCGGCGACGAGCTTGTAGGCCTCCGGTTCCAGACGGTCGTCGAGGAGCAGCCGTACGCCGCCGGGAGCGTCCTGCGTCCCAGGTCGCAGCGGTAGTCCGAGTGCCGCGCCGAGCGCCGAGCGCAGCCAGCGTTCGGTGGTGTCCGTGCCGGGCGCGGCCCACAGGGTGGTGGCCGCGTCCAGCGCGAACGCCCCGCGCGCGGCGCTCTCGACGACGCGGGGCGCCGGAATCAGACCCGTATCCATCATGTCCATCAGTCCTTTACCGCCATGTCCATCAGTCCTTTACCGCTCCGCCGAGGCCGGAGACGAGTCGTCGCTGTACGAGTACGAAGAAGATCAGCACCGGAATCGTCATGACCGTGGAGGCGGCCATGACACCGCCCCGGTCGGGCTCGTCCGGCTTGTAGAAGACGAAGGGCCATCGGCAGGGTGGACCGCCAGGTGTCGCTGATGATGAAGGACTTGGCGAACAGGAAGTCGTTCCAGGCCGAGATGAGGGAAAGCACGCCGGCGGCCACGAGCCAGGGGAGGACGAGCGGGAAAAGGATCTGCCGGAGGAATCGCGCGCGGCTCGCACCGTCGATGTACGCGGCCTCCTCCAGCGCGTCCGGAACGGTCTTGACGAAACCCCGCAGCATCCGGATCGCGAAGGGCAGCGAGAAGGCGATGTGCGGCACGATCAGGGAGCCCAGGGTGTTCAGCCGGCCGAAGTCCCGCATGAGGAAGAACAGCGGGATCGTCAGGGCCTCGACGGGCACCATCCGGCCCACCAGGAACATGATCAGCAGGGTGGTCCGGAATCGGAAGCGGAATCAGGTCACCGCTGTCGCCGCGAGAAACGCGATGAGCGCCGAGGCCACCACCAGGGAGCCCGCCACGAGAAGGCCGTTGAGGAAGTACCGGCCGAATTCCCGCTGCCCGAGGACGCGCCGGAAGGATTCCAGGGCGGCCCGCTGACGTGACGTCGGTGCAGGTCGGCAGGAAGCCCATCGCGTCGAAGAGTTCGCCCTGGGCCTTCTTGGGCGCCGACCGCTCCATCAGGTCGAGGGCGAGCGTGCGGTGCGAGGTGCTCCTCAGGACGCCGATGCTGTTGCCGGACGCGAACGAGGTCACCGTGTCGTTGCCGCCCATGCCCGCGCACTTGGCGGCGGGACAGTTCGCGTCCCCGAAGAGCGCGGCGGTGTCCGCCCGTTCGGCCCGGGTCCTCGGGACGTCGAGGCCCAGTTCTTCGAAGACGTCCGTGCGGTAGTGGAGCGCGCGGACGCCGACGAAGTAGGGGGCGCCGTAGATTCTCCCGTCCACCGTCACCGACTACCGGGCCGTCGGGTCGGTGTCCGAGGCGACCGTCCGGGCCGCGAGGGGTGTGAGGGCAGAGAGCTTCATCGAGCGTCCTCCGGTGAGGGTGCGTTGCAGCATGCGCAATGGCAGTTTTGCTCTGCACAACACTCCGGAGGCTAAGGAGTACAGGAACATGCCCACAAGAGGTCTCAACCACTCTGTGACCACGGGACGCACTCCGTGCAACGCTCAGCCCTCGGCGACCTCCCACGAGGCCTTCGCGGGTCGCCGCGGGTCGCCGCGGGGCACGGCCGGCCCCGGATACGACAAGGCCGCGACGCCCCTCGCCCAGGGGTGTCGCGGCCGTGCTCGGTCCACGCGGCGTACTGCGCCGGGAGAAGCCTCGGCGTTACTTCTTGTCGCCGCCCTTGCCCTGGTCGCCACCGGCGCCCATGGACTCGAAGATCTCCTTGCACATGGGGCACACGGGGTACTTCTTCGGGTCGCGGCCCGGTACCCACACCTTGCCGCACAGCGCCACGACGGGCGTGCCGTCCAGCGCGCTCGCCATGATCTTGTCCTTCTGGACGTAATGGGCGAAGCGCTCGTGGTCCCCGTCGCCGTGCGACACCTGCGGCGTCGGCTCTACGAGGGTCCCCGTCCCCGTGCCTCGCTGGGGCTGGGTCTCAGGCTCAAGAGTGCTCATGGAGCCAAGGGTACTGGGGGTCACGGCCATCAGATGAGGGAAGGGTCGCGCGCCCGTCCGGGGCCGGTGCGACCGTCAGTTCAGGGAGGGGTCGTCGGGGTAGGTCGCCACCATCGCCAGCTCGCTGCGCTGGCGGCGCAGGACCTCGCGCCACAGGCGCTCCGGCGACGGGGAGGAGACGTCTCCCGGTTCGGACTCGACGACGTACCAGGCTCCCTCGACCAGTTCGTTCTCCAGCTGGCCGGGGCCCCAGCCCGCGTATCCGGCGAAGATGCGCAGGGAGCCGAGGGCCGAGGCGAGGAGCTCGGGCGGGGCCTCCAGATCGATCAGACCGATCGCTCCGTGCACCCGCCGCCAGCCGAGTGGCGCGCGCTCACCGGCCGCGCCGCCCGGGACGACCGCCACCCCCAGCGCCGAGTCCAGCGAGACCGGACCGCCCTGGAAGACGACACCCGGTTCCCCGGCCAGGCCGGCCCAGGCTTCCAGGATGTCCCCGACGCCCACCGGGGTCGGACGGTTGAGGACGACACCGAGGGAGCCCTCCTCGTCGTGGTCGAGGAGCAGCACCACCGCGCGATCGAAGTTCGGGTCCGCCAGGGCGGGCGTGGCCACGAGCAGCCGCCCTGTGAGCGAGGACACCTCGGTCATGCCAGACATGATCCCGCACATTCCCTTCATGTGGGGACCCAATACCCGTACGGGAGTGAATGCAGCTCAGGGCGCAACGAGGCGTTGCCCGCGCACACCGGGACCGGTGACCCCGTGTGCCCGATTCGGAACGGTTCGTGTTGTGTCCAAGCTATGACGCACCTGAGTCCTCCGCAGGCTTCCTACGCCGGGGTGGGCGGCCATTACCCTTGCTGTTCGGCTCCCGTACGACCGGCCTGCCGACGACCCACACCTGCCCAACTCATCGGAACGCGAGATACATGACCGTCAACGACGATGTCCTGCTTGTCCATGGCGGAACCCCGCTTGAGGGCGAGATCCGTGTCCGCGGTGCGAAGAACCTCGTACCGAAAGCCATGGTCGCCGCCCTGCTGGGCAGCGGGCCGAGCCGGCTGCGCAATGTCCCCGACATCCGCGACGTGCGTGTCGTACGCGGGCTGCTGCAGTTGCACGGTGTGACCGTCCGTCCGGGTGAGGAGCCCGGCGAGCTGGTCCTCGATCCCTCCCACGTCGAGAGCGCGAACGTCGCTGACATCGATGCCCACGCGGGCTCGTCGCGCATCCCGATCCTCTTCTGCGGCCCGCTGCTGCACCGGCTGGGCCACGCCTTCATCCCGGGGCTCGGCGGCTGCGACATCGGCGGCCGGCCGATCGACTTCCACTTCGAGGTGCTGCGGCAGTTCGGCGCGAAGATCGAGAAGCGGGAGGACGGCCAGTACCTGGAGGCCCCGCAGCGGCTGCGCGGCACCAAGATCCAGCTGCCGTACCCGTCCGTGGGCGCGACCGAACAGGTGCTGCTGACCGCGGTGCTCGCGGAGGGCGTCACGGAACTCTCGAACGCGGCCGTGGAGCCGGAGATCGAGGACCTGATCTGCGTCCTGCAGAAGATGGGTGCCATCATCGCGATGGACACCGACCGGACGATCCGCATCACCGGTGTGGACACGCTCGGCGGCTACACCCACGCGGCCCTCCCCGACCGCCTGGAAGCCGCCTCCTGGGCTTCCGCGGCCCTGGCGACCGAAGGCAACATCTACGTCCGCGGCGCCCAGCAGCGGTCGATGATGACGTTCCTGAACACCTACCGCAAGGTGGGCGGCGCCTTCGAGATCGACGACGAGGGCATCCGCTTCTGGCACCCGGGCGGCCAGCTCAAGTCCATCGCCCTGGAGACGGACGTCCACCCCGGCTTCCAGACGGACTGGCAGCAGCCGCTGGTCGTCGCGCTGACGCAGGCCACCGGCCTGTCCATCATCCACGAGACGGTGTACGAGTCCCGGCTGGGCTTCACCTCCGCGCTGAACCAGATGGGCGCTCACATCCAGCTCTACCGCGAGTGCCTCGGCGGCTCCAGCTGCCGCTTCGGCCAGCGCAACTTCCTGCACTCCGCGGTCGTTTCGGGCCCGACGAAGCTCCAGGGCGCCGACCTGGTCATCCCCGACCTGCGCGGCGGCTTCTCGTACCTCATCGCGGCGCTGGCGGCGCAGGGCACGTCCCGCGTCCACGGCATCGATCTCATCAACCGCGGCTACGAGAACTTCATGGACAAGCTCGTCGAGCTGGGCGCGAAGGTCGAACTGCCGGGCAAGGCACTGGGCTGACGCCGGCCTCTCCGCTCCGGCCCGGGCAGCGTCTTTCCGGCTGGGGGTCCGGGGGTTATCCCCCGGGTGGACACAGCATGGACAAGCTCGTCGAGCTGGGCGCGAAGGTCGAACTGCCGGGCAAGGCACTGGGCTGACGCTCGAACTGCCGGGCAAGGCGCTCGGCCGGTCGCGCGGCGGACGCACGTACGACGATGGGGCGGCCCCCCTGAAAGGGGCCGCCCCATTGGCGTTGCTGTGCCTGGTACGCGTCCCGCGCCCGCGGGAACGTACCGGCCGGCCTTACTTGCCCTTGGCGGCTTCCTTGAGCTTGCTGCCCGCGGAGACCTTCACGCTGTAGCCGGCCGGGATCTGGATCGGGTCGCCGGTCTGCGGGTTGCGCGCGGTGCGAGCGGCACGGTGGGTGCGCTCGAAGGTCAGGAAGCCGGGGATGGTGACCTTCTCGTCGCCCTTGGCGACGATCTCGCCGACGGTCTCGGCGAAAGCGGCCAGAACGGCGTCGGCGTCCTTGCGGGTCACCTCGGCGCGGTCGGCCAGCGCGGCCACCAGCTCACTGCGGTTCATGTTGTTACTCCCGTGTTCTTCTTGCTGTTGAGGCGTGCCACGCGGCGGAGCCGCATATCGGGCACAGTGAAGCCGATGCTGCCAGGGTCCTCGGTCGGCCCCCGGACCCGGGTCCGTAGCCAGACCGTCGCGCCCGAAGACGCATCCTGCCCCCACCTGCGGCGGGAAAGCCAATCCGGCACCCCTGGGAGTCAAACGAACACCCTTGGGGGTCACACGGATAGGCCTGCGAGGCCTGAGCCTGGCCGCCACCCTAGAGGCGGCCACTGGCCCCGCGTTCCGCGACGCGCCGGGTTCCAGGCGGTCGTGGCGCCCGTCACAGGCGTGACGACGACCGTTCTCACGCGGTCGTGCGCCCCGGCTCGACCCGTACTACACGGTCGCGTTGGCCGCTTCCGCCGCCCCCGCCGCCTTCGCGGCGTCACGCACCGCTCCGGCGACCGCGCCCGCGACCTTGTCGTTGAAGACGCTGGGGATGATGTAGTTCGGGTTGAGCTCGTCCTCCGTCACCACGTTCGCGAGCGCGGTCGCGGCGGCGAGCATCATCTCCGTGTTGACGGTACGCGACTGGGCGTCCAGGAGGCCACGGAAGACGCCCGGGAAGACCAGGACGTTGTTGATCTGGTTGGGGAAGTCGGAGCGGCCGGTGGCCACAACTGCCGCCGTCTGGCGGGCGATTGCCGGTTCGACCTCGGGGTCGGGGTTCGCGAGCGCGAACACGATGGCGTTCTCGGCCATCGCGGCCACGTCATCGCCGTCGATCACGTTCGGGGCGGAGACGCCGATGAACACGTCGGCGTCGCGCACCGCCTCCTTCAACGTGCCCGTGAGGCCTTCGGGGTTGGTGTTGTCCGCGATCCAGCGCAGCGGCGAGTCCGCGGCGGCCTCGACGAGGTCGGCGCGGTCCGCGTGCACCACGCCGTGGATGTCGGCGACGACGGCGTTCTTCACACCTGCCGCGATGAGCAGCTTGAGGATGGCCGTACCGGCCGCGCCCGCACCGGACATGACGACCCTGATGTCGCCGATCGCCTTGCCCGCGACACGAAGTGCGTTGGTCAGGGCGGCGAGCACGACGATCGCCGTGCCGTGCTGGTCGTCGTGGAAGACGGGGATGTCGAGGGCCTCGCGCAGCCGGGCCTCGATCTCGAAGCAGCGCGGCGCGGAGATGTCCTCCAGGTTGATGCCCGCGAAGCCGGGGGCGATCGCCTTCACGATCTCGACGATCGCGTCGGTGTCCTGGGTGTCCAGGCACAGCGGCCAGGCGTCGATGCCGGCGAACCGCTTGAAGAGGGCCGCCTTGCCCTCCATGACGGGCAGCGCGGCCATCGGGCCGATGTTGCCGAGGCCCAGCACGGCGGAGCCGTCCGTCACGACCGCAACGGAATTGCGCTTGATGGTGAGGCGGCGGGCGTCCTCGGGGTTCTCGGCGATCGCCATGCACACCCGGGCCACACCCGGGGTGTAGATCATGGAGAGGTCGTCACGGTTGCGGATCGGGTGCTTGGACTGCATCTCGATCTTGCCGCCGAGGTGCATGAGGAACGTACGGTCGGACACCTTGCCGAGGGTCACGCCCTCGATGTCACGCAGCTGCTCGACGATCTCGTCGGCGTGCGAGGTGGAGGTCGCCGCGATGGTGACGTCGATCCGGAGCTTCTCGTGGCCGGAGGCGGTCACGTCGAGGCCGGTCACCGAGCCTCCGTGGGACTCGACGGCCGTGGTGAGCTGCGAGACCGCGGTTCCGCTCGCGGGCACCTCCAGCCGGACCGTCATCGAGTAGGAGACGCTGGGCGCCGTTGCCATGGCCGACTTCCTCTGCTTTCACCGTGTCACTGCTTTGTGCCGTCCGATCGTCGCACCTACCCCTGGGTACGGGGTAGTCGCCCCTGATTGCGAACGTTTTGTTCACGGGGCGCCTGCGGTTTCGGAAAATGGATTCCACTCTACGAGAAGTGTTCGGGCAACGAAAGAGGCCCACGTCACAGGGTGACGTGGGCCTCTTCAGGTCCTTCGGTGAAGGACGACGTTCAATGACACCGACCCGCCATGCTCGCCTCGCGGCAAGTGGTCGCTCGTAGCGACGAAGGTTGGGCCCGGGGGCTTGGATCGGGCCGGTGCCACGTCAAAGGTAACAAACGATCCTCGTAAGGCAATTCCCGTCCCCAGAGTTCTTTTCCGCGGGACGGGGCGGCCGGGGCACGGACGGGGAAGGGGACCGGGTCAGTCCCGCAGGAGATCGGGGACTCCGTTCGCGTCGGGGTCGTCGCGGTCGCTGGAGACGACGGTGAGCTGCTGCGTGGCCCGGGTCAGGGCGACGTACAGGACACGCAGTCCGGCGGGCGACTCGTCCGCGATCTCCGCGGGCGATACGACCACCGTCGCGTCGTACTCCAGTCCCTTGGCCTCCAGGCTTCCGAGGGCCACCACACGGTCCCCGAGCCCGGCGAGCCAGCGCGCGGCCTCCTCGCGCCGGTTCATGGCGACGACGACCCCCACGGTGCCGTCGACGCGGTCCAGGAGGTGGGCCGCCTCGGCGCGCACGGTCTGGGCGAGGGAGTCCCGCACGACCGCGAACCGCGGTTCGACACCCGTCGACCGTACGGCGGACGGCGACTGCGAGCCCGGCATCGCCAGGGCGAGGACCTTGGCGGCCAGCTCGGCGATCTCGGCCGGGTTGCGGTAGTTGACCGTGAGGGTGAAACGGCGCCGGGGCCGGGTGCCGAGAGCCTCGTCACGGGCCTCGGCCGCCTCGTCGGGGTCGGACCACGAGGACTGGGCCGGGTCGCCCACGACCGTCCAGGTGGCGTGCCGACCGCGCCGGCCGACCATCCGCCACTGCATGGGCGTGAGGTCCTGCGCCTCGTCGACGATGACGTGCGCGTACTCGGTCCGCTCCTGCGCCAGCCGCTCGGCGCGCTCGCGCTGCGTCTCCTCGCGGTGGGGCATCAGCTCCTCAAGACCGGTGAGGTGGTCCAGCGGATCCAGATCGCGCCGCTTCTTCGGCCGGGCGGGCGTCCCGACGATCGCCTCGAGCTCGTCGAGCATCGCCACGTCGTGCACGGAGAACCCGTCCCGCTTCAGCGAGCGCGCCACCCGGCGGACCTCGCCGGGGTTGAGGATCCGGCGCGCCCAGCGCCCGAGCCGCCGCTCGTCGGCCATGGCCGTCAGCACCCCGCGCGGGGTCAGCTCCGGCCACCAGGCGTCCAGGAAGGCCAGGAAGCTGTCCTCCAGGGTGACGTCCTCGTCGAAGGAGGACCGCAGCTCGGCGGCCAGCTCCGGGTCGGTGTGCCGGGTCCCGGCACCCGACTTCGCCCACAGCGCGTCGAGCAGCAGCCTGCGTGCGCGCGGCCGCAGCAGGTTGACCGGCGCGGTCCCGCTGAGCGCGTTGTTCTTGATGCGGTTCAGCTCGGCGGACTCCAGCTCCAGCCGGCGTCCGAAGGCGACGACCCGCAGGCGGGTGGGAGGACCGGCGGGGGCCGTGTCGGGCTCCCCGAGAGCGAGCTGGCCGGAGGCGTTCCCGGCCGCACCGGCCGGCGCCTCCAGCGCCCCGCGTGCCGCCTTCCGCAGCACCTTCAGCATCCGGTGCGAGCCCTTGGCGCGGGCCACCGCCGGGGAGTCGTACAGCGTGGCGCCCACGCCGTCGACGAGCGAGCCGATCGCACGGATCGCGACCTGGCCCTCCTCGCCGAGCGAGGGCAGCACGCCCTCGGTGTAGGCGACGAGCAGCGGGGTCGGGGAGACGATCAGGATGCCGCCCGCGTACCGGCGGCGGTCCTGGTAGAGGAGGTAGGCGGCCCGGTGCAGGGCCACCGCCGTCTTGCCGGTGCCGGGCCCGCCCTCGACGTAGGTCACGGACGCGGCGGGCGCGCGGATCACCATGTCCTGCTCGGCCTGGATGGACGCCACGATGTCCCGCATGGTGTGACTGCGGGCCTGTCCGAGCGCGGCCATGAGCGCGCCGTCGCCGATGACGGGGAGCTCACGGCCGTCCAGGGAGGCCTTCACCTCCGGGCGCATCAGGTCGTCCTCGACGCCGAGGACCCTGCGGCCCTTGGAGCGGATGACCCGGCGGCGTACGACTCGACCGGGGTCGACCGGGGTGGAGCGGTAGAACGGGGCAGCGGCGGGCGCCCGCCAGTCGATGACCAGCGGCGCGTAGTCGGCGTCCAGGACGCCGATACGGCCGATGTGGAGCGTCTCCGCGATGTCGGCCGTGTTGTCCTCGCGGACCGCGCCCTCGGCGGCTTCCACCGCCGTGTAGGCGCCGTCGGGACCCTTCTTGCCGTCCTTCCCGCGGAGCAGGTCGATCCGGCCGAAGAGAAAGTCCTCGAACTCGTTGTTCAGACGGTTGAGGTGGATTCCCGCACGGAACACCTGGGCGTCCCGCTCCGCGAGCGCCCCCGGCGTCCCGACGTGACCGCGCTGGGCGGCGTCGTGCATGAGGAACTCGGCCTCGTGGATCTTCTCCTCGAGGCGCCGGTAGACCCGGTCGAGATGTTCCTGTTCGACACCGATCTCACTGTCCCGTACGGAGTCGTCCTTGACGGAGTTCTCCGGTACGGATGAGTGGACCGAGCCGAGCGCAGTTTCCTGCTGAGCCTGTGCGGCCACCGGGCCCCCTTCTGACGTGCTGGGCAGCCGTCAACCGTACGCGAAGGGAGGCCCGACAGGCTACGTGCGCGCCCGGGGTTCGCTCACGCGTCCACCTCGACCAGCCGCTTCCCGTCGAAGGTCATGACCTCGAAGTGGTCGATCTGGTTCGGCGTGAAGGCCGCGCCGCCGTGCACGTAGAGGGGCTGCTTGGCCTCCTCGGTCTTGGCGTTGGGGATGCCGTAGCCCCACTTCGGGACCGCCCAGGAGGTCACCGTCTCGCGCTCGCCGTTCTTGCCGACGGCGATCAGGGAGCACTTGAGCGGACCCGTCACGTTCTTGAGCTGGAGGACCGCGTGGGTGCCCCAGTCCTTCGGCTCGACGGCGACGACGGCGTTGACCTTGGTGCTCGCGTCCGTGGCCTCCGTCTTGTCGGTCATGACCTCGAAGGCGGCCTTGGCGGGACTGGTGGGGTGCGCCTGCGGGGGGTTCGTCCCGCCGTCGCCGCCGCCGTTGACGGCCATGACGGTCAGCGGACCGCCGATGATCAGCGCGGCCGCGGCCGCCACCAGGTACATGCCGCGCCGGCGCTTCTGGGCGCGCCGCGCCGAGACCTCGTCGACCAGCCGCTCCGCGAGCCGTGGGCTCGGGCGGGCCGAGAGGGACTCGCCGATGGCCGGGCTGCCCTGCGAGGCGGGCAGGTCCGCGAGCGCGGCGAGCATCGGCTCCATCCCGGCGAGCTCGTCGAGCTGCTGGGCGCACCACTCGCAGGTGGCGAGGTGCTCCTCGAAGGCTGTCGCCTCGGCGTCGTCGAGAATGCCGAGGGCGTAGGCGCCGACCGTCTCGTGGATGTCGCCGGACCCCTGCTGTCCGCGTGGACCTTGCATGGCTCCCGGCCCACCTGTTCCGTAACCCCCGTACGTGTTCATGCCGTCACCCCCCGCTCCTCCAGCGCCAGCTTCATCGAACGCAGGGCGTAGAACACCCGTGAGCGCACGGTGCCGCTGGGAATGCCGAGCGTTTCGGCCGCCTCATTGACGGTACGCCCTTTGAAGTATGTTTCGACCAGTACTTCCCTGTGAGCAGGGGTCAGGTCGTCCAGCGCGTCCGACAGTGTCATCAGCCACAACGCCTTGTCGATCTCGTCCTCCGCGGGGATGACCTCCAGCGGCGACGGGTCGACCTCCTGCGGCCGGGCCTGCCGACTGCGGTGGCCGTCGATGACGATGCGTCGGGCGACCGTCACCAGCCAGGGGCGTACCGAACCGGTCGCTCGATTGAGCTGACCGGCGTTCTTCCAGGCACGGATGAGTGTTTCCTGCACAACGTCTTCGGCGCGCTGCCGGTCTCCGGCGACCAGGCGCAACACATAGGCCAGCAACGGCCCCGCGTGCTCCCGGTACAGCGCACGCATCAGCTCCTCGTCGGGTTCTGTCGACGAGGACTGCTGAGACATGCGATGTCGGGCCCTTGGCCTGTGTTCATCAGCCACGGCTGAATCCTTGCGCACGCCTACCTCCGGTGTCCGGGGGTTCCCCCAGTCGGTCGCTCATCACCGGGTACGTGTGTTGGTACGCGGGTGTTCAAAGTGTTCAGGATTTTTTCTGTTGAAGATGTGTAGACACCGAAAAGAATGCGTATCGATCACCTCACGTCACTGGCCCCTCACGGACGGGTGTGGTCAGGCGCGCGCCAGAGCCGCCCGCCGCCGGTGCCGGGCCACTCTCTCCCGGTTGCCGCACACCTCGCTGGAACACCAGCGCCGACGCCGGCCCCGCGAGGTGTCGAGGTAGACGATCGGGCAGTTGTCTCCCTCGCACTGTCGCAGACTAGCCCTCGCCGGCGGGTCGGTGAGCAGGTCGAGGGCGTCCCGGGCGACCACGGAGAGCAGTTCGGCGCAGCGCGGCGGGGTGTGCGGGGCGCGCCGCAGCGAGCCGTCGACGGCGCGGACGGCCCGGAGCGCGGGCGGTGCGGCGAGGGCGACGGCGTTGACGCGGGCGAGCGCGCTGTCGGCGGGCCGCGCGTCCAGCTCGCCGCGCACCAACTGGGCGATATGTCCGCGCAGTTCCCGGAAGCCGAGCAGCCACGCCGTGTCCACGGCGGTCAGCGGGGTTCCCGCGGGCACCAGCCCGGACGCGCTGACCCAGGCACCCAACTGGGCGGCCGAGTCGAGGCGTTCCTCGGGATGGGTGGTCGCCGTCAGATCCAGGCAGATCCGCCCGGAGTCGAACCGCAGCTCGTACGAGGCTGTGGCCATGCCCGATGCCATGCGCCTGTCACCGCCTTGGGGTCACCCGCCGTCGTACTCCCTACAGTGCATGCCCCGACGCCCCGCCGGAAGACTCAGTACCGCCCCTTACCGGACGCGCACCGGCCGGGAACGGCGAAGGGCGCCGTCGGCATCGGCATCGCGGTGGACCGCCGGGCCGGGCGCGCGGTGGAACACACGGTGGCGCAGGGGAAAACCGTGGTCGATCGCGTCGTGGACGCGCACGTATGCGGCCGCGCGCCTCGGCCATGTCACCTGTGCCGCGGCGCCGGTTGACTGAGGGACATGACGGACAACAGCACGGAACGGCACGGCACCGCCGCGGGTGTACTGGGTGCGGCCACGGTCGCGATGGGCCTGATCGCCGGGGTCTTCTACATCTTCGCCTGCGCCACGATGCCGGCGCTCGCCCGTAGCGACGACCGCGTCTTCATCGAGGTCATGCAGAACATCAACGACGTCATCCAGAACCCGGTGTTCTTCCTGAGCTTCCTGGGCGCCCTGGTGCTGACGGCGGTCTCCGCCCGGCAGTCGCGCGGCGAGCCGAACCGGTGGTGGGTGTTCACCGCCCTCGCCGCCTACACCCTCGTGTTCCTCGTCACCGTGACCGTGAACATCCCGCTCAACAACGGCCTCGCGGACGCCGGCGACCCGTCGCGGATCGTCGACCCGGCCGCCGTGCGCGACCGGTTCGAGGACACGTGGGTGGCCTGGAACGTCGTACGGGCCCTGCTGTCGACGCTCGCGCTGGCCTGCCTCGCCCGTGCCCTGTTCCTGTGCCGGCGGCCTCAGACGTCGGCGTACTTGGAGTCCGCGGCCGGGTCGAGCGCGAGCCGGTAGCCCCGCTTCACGACCGTCTGGATCAGCTTGGGCGCGCCGAGTGCCGTACGCAGCCGGGCCATCGCGGTCTCCACGGCGTGCTCGTCACGACCGGCACCGGGCAGTGCGCGCAGCAGCTCGGCCCGCGCCACCACCCAGCCGGGCCGTCGCGCGAGCGCCCGCAGCAGGGACATCCCGGCGGGCGGCACGGGCCGCAGCGCCCCGTCCACCAGCACCGCGTGTCCCCGGATCTGGACCTGATGCCCGGCGATGGGCAACGTCCTCGCCCGGCCGGGCAGTTCCTGGCAGAGCAGTTGGACGAGGGGGCCGAGCCGGAAGCGCTCGGGCTGGACGGTGTCGATGCCGTGGGCCTGCAACGGCAGCGCGGTGACCGGGCCGACGCAGGCGGGCAGGACGTCGTGGTGCAGCGCGGCGAGGAGTTCGGGGAGCAGGCCCCGGTCCTCGGCCCTGGACAGCAGGGAGGCGGCGGCGGGCGCGCTGGTGAAGGTGAGCGCGTCCAGGCCGCGGGTGAGAGCCGCGTCGACCAGCCGGTCCACGGGCCCGATGTCCTCCGGCGGCATCCACCGGTACACGGGCACGGGGATCACCTCGGCGCCGGCGGCGCGCAGCGACTCCACGAAACCGGGCAGCGGTTCACCGTGCAGCTGTACGGCGACGCGGCGGCCGTCGACGCCCTCTTCGAGCAGTCGGTCGAGCACCTCGGCCATCGACTCCGAGGACGGCGACCATTCCTCGGTCAGGCCCTGGGCCCGTACGGCGCCCTTGACCTTGGGCCCGCGGGCCAGCAGTTCCACCCCGCGCAGCCGTTCGAGCAGTTCCTCGCCGAGGCCCCATCCGTCGGCGGCCTCGACCCATCCGCGGAATCCGATGGCGGTGGTGGCCACCACCACGTCGGGCGCGTTGTCGACCAACTCCTTGGTCGCGGTGAGCAGTTCGCCGTCGTCGGCGAGGGGCACGATCCGCAGGGCCGGCGCGTGTACGACGGTGGCCCCGCGGCGCTGGAGCAGCACGCCGAGCTCGTCGGCCCGGCGCGCGGCGGTCACTCCCACGGTGAACCCGGAGAGAGGCCCGTGGTCGGGTCGCTGCTGTTCGTCGTGCATGGCTCTCGTCTCGCGCTCGTCGAGTCGTCGTACGGGGTCTGTGCTGTCGTACGTCCGTGGCTGAGCCGAGCCTGTCAACGGACCGTGACAGGCTCGGATCAAGGTGATGTCGGGCGTGTTACGTCACACCTCGGCGTAGCTGAGCTGGGACTTCGCCTCTGCGGTGGCGGTGGCCCGCGCTCCGGAGGCGGCCGGACGGCGAAGGTATACGGCCCAGGTGACCATGAAGGCGACCGCGTAGAAGACGAGGAAGGTGACGAAGGCGCCGGTGCCGGAGCCGGAGCTGAGGAACGACTGACGGAAGGCGAGGTTGATGCCGACACCGCCGAGCGCGCCCACGGCGCCGATGAGCCCCATGGAGGCGCCGGAGAGCCGGCGCCCGTACCGCGCGGCCTCCTCCCCTTCGAGCCCCTTGTCCACGGCCTTCTTCTGGAAGATCCCGGGGATCATCTTGTACGTCGACCCGTTGCCGAGCCCACTGAGCACGAAGAGCACCACGAAGACGCCGACGAAGAGCGGCAGCGACTTCTCAATGCTGGCGAACACGAGGATCCCGGTCGCCGCGGCCATGGCGATGAAGTTCCAGAGCGTGATCCTGGCGCCGCCGTAGCGGTCGGCGAGCCATCCGCCGACGGGCCGGATCAGCGAACCGAGCAGCGGGCCGATGAAGGTGAGGTAGGCGGCCTGGAGCGGCGTACGCCCGAACTGGACCTGGAGCACCTGCCCGAAGGCGAAGGCGTAGCCGATGAACGACCCGAAGGTGCCGATGTACAGGAACGACATGATCCAGGTGTGCGCGTCCTTCGCGGCGTCCCGGGCGGCGCCGGTGTCGTTCTTCACGGAGGCGATGTTGTCCATGAAGAGGGCGGCGAGAACGGCGGCCACCACGATGAGCGGGATGTAGATCCCGAGGAGTACCCGGGGCCCGCCGCTCGCCCCGATGATGGCGAGCGCCACGAGCTGGATGACGGGGACGCCGATGTTGCCGCCGCCCGCGTTGAGGCCGAGCGCCCAGCCCTTCTTCCGCAGCGGGAAGAAGGCGTTGATGTTGGTCATGCTGGAGGCGAAGTTGCCGCCGCCGATGCCGGCCAGCAGGCCCACCATGAGGAAGGTGTTGAACGAGGTTCCGGGCTCCATCACCACGAAGGCGGCGACGGTCGGCACGAGCAGCAGACTCGCGGACACGATGGTCCAGTTCCGGCCACCGAAGAGCGCGACCGCGAAGGTGTAGGGGACCCGCACGACGGCGCCGACCAGCGTCACCATCGAGGTGAGCAGGAACTTGTCGGCCGGGGTGAGGCCGTACTCGGGCCCCATGAACAGGACCATCACCGACCACAGGGTCCAGACGGAGAACCCGATGTGCTCGGACAGTACGGAGAAGAGCAGGTTGCGCCGGGCGACCTTCTCCCCCTTGTCCGCCCAGAAGACCTCGTCCTCCGGATCCCACTCCTCGATCCAGCGACCACCCCGCGCAGGGGCTGTACTCGTGGCTGGGGCAGTCATCTCACGCCTCCATTGGTTCTTCGGGCTTACTGGGCTGCTGTTCCCGAAGGTAGGGAGGACGCGTTTCCGCGCTGTGCCTGTGAGTGACCGGAAGGGAACGTTGCTCTCACCCGCTCCCGGACCCGACGGTGAGGACGGGGCGGGAACGGGTGAGCCAGGTCGGGGCAGGGCCGGCCGGCCAGCCCCTCAGGCGGCGGCGTCGTGGTACGAGGTGATGGCCCAGCTCCCGTCGGCGGGATCGCGGACGAGAACCCAGGTCGCAGGACGCAACGGGTCGGAGGGCAGCTCGCTCTCACCGGCCAGAAGAATCCCGGCCTCGCGGACAGCCCGCGCCGACGGCGTACGTCCGCGCACCGGGCGACGACACGCACCGCCTCCACACACTGCAGGCCTTCACAGCGGACCGGGGCGCGGTGAGTCACACCATGGCCTTCTCAACTGCCCACGACATTTTCCGGGCATTCATGCTTCCGGAAGCCTGGGGCGGCCAGGCGCTGCTTACTCCGCCGGGGGCTGGGACTGGGGCTGGGGCTGGGGCTGGGACGGGCTCTGGTGGGGGTCGGGATTGGGGTGGGGGTTGGGATACGGGGGCTGTTGGGGGTGCGGCTGATGAACGTGGGGGTGCTGGGGATGTTGCTGCTGCTGCGGCGGTACGGGGCTGGGCTGGGAGTAGGGACCGGCGCCGGGCTGGGGGTAAGGAGCAGCGCCGGGCTGGGCGTAGGCACCGGCACTGGGCGGGGCTGAGTACGAGGCCTGCGGGCCGTGCGGGCCGGGTGCTTGGGACGCGTAGGGGCCCGGAACCGGAGCCGGGGGCTGACTCTGCGGCTGGTTCTGCGGCTGGGCGGGCGCTTGGGCCGGGAGGTGGACCTGTGCCTGGGCCGGACCGGCGTAGGGGCCGCCCGGCAGAGCGACGTGCGGGGCAGTGCCCGGCTGACCGGCGTACGGACCGCTCGGCTGGCCGGTGTACGGGGCGGTGCCCGGCAGACCGGCGTGCGGGGCACTGCCCGGCTGACCGGCGTACGGACCGCTCGGATGGCCGGCGTACGGGGCAGTGCCCGGCTGAGCGGCGTACGGGGCTTGCGGGGCGTACGGGGTGTAGGGGCCGTACGGACCGGCAGCCCCCTGTGCGACGCCGTACCCCGCCGTCGGCGGCAGATACCGCACCCGCCCGTCCTCCTCCGTCACGGGCGCGAACCCGGCCGCCCGCAGCAGCGCCGCGAACTTGGTGTTCCGCTTTCGCGTGACGACGAGGCCGACACCGAGGACGACCATCAGCACGGCCCACAGGATTCCGGCCACGGTGTAGGCGGCGGAGTCCCCGCCGGCCCGCACGCCGAGCACGACGCACCCGACGGTGAGGCCGACCGCCGCGTACACCATCCGCTTCTCGGCGTTCTTGCCGGTGAGGTCGAAGTTGATGCGGGCCTTGAGGAGTTCGAGCGCGTCAGGGACGACAGGAGGCAACGAGACCCCGTCGCCGGCCTGCGGATACTGCGCCCAGTTCTGCGCGGCACGCGCCTGAGCCTGCGGGCCGGGGTCGGGCACGATGAGCATCGTGAGCGCGTTGTTGCGCCCGCCGCCCTGGCGAACGTCCGCGTACTCGTAGCCGAACTGCTGGGCGATGAAGGCGAGTCGGGCCAGCTTCTTCACGGAGGCCATCGGACTCGTGAGCTGCACCGCTTCCCCCGCAGCCATCAGCCGGAACATCTGCCGGATCTGCCGTTTACTCACGAAGTCCTCAGCTCCACTGGTCAGCCACCCCAGGGACGGCACTGTCGAATGGGTCGTCGAAACTGGCCAACTGAGCGATCTGACGCAGAATCGCGCGATAGTGCTCGCGATGCGCCAAAGCCGTCGTGCTCAGTGTCAGGAGCACCAATGCCCTACCGTCCGGGTGAGCAAGATGTGCATGGACCTGAAGCAGAGGATTCTGCGGAAGGCCTGATTCGTGGGTGGGGAGGCGCAGCATCTCGCTGAACGTGGCCGGACCACAGGGTAGTTCGGCGTACTCGATATTGGTGTGCCCCTCGGTCGCCACCACGGCACGGCCCACGGTAATTCCGCGCGGGGCCCACTCCACGTCTACCCACGTGACAGTGAAGAGCGATACGAGGGGCATCTCGTCTGCCCCGCCGGTGTCATCCCGGTGCAATCCCAGGGAGCAATGGGAAGCCCCCTCCGAGCGAAGCGCTCGGAGCATCTGTTGGGCGGTCGTCAACTGGGTGACCAATACCTCTCGGACAACATCGTCGGGAGCCGCGCTCAGGGCAGAGGCCAATTCCTCGGCGGTGCTCCTCGCCGACAGCGAGTCCGAGGGCCTGGTGAAGGCGTCAAGACGCAGGTCCAGAAAACCCGCCGGGGTGGCGAACCAGACACCGTCACCTGGCTCGCGGGCGCTCGGATGAACCGTGAACCGAGGTGCTGGAGTGGTCATGACGTTCGCCTCTCTACGCGGGGGACTGACTGATGCCGTCCAGATACCTGGCACCAGCACGGCGCGCCCGATCCACGTCCGCAATCCCTGCTCCCCGGGTGTCAAGCGGGCGGCCACTGTCGAACACCGGTCGTTGGTAGAGGACGTGGAGGCGCCTCGGCTCATCGGCGCCGGCGGTGGACGCCGCGATCACGCCGAGGAACCTGGGGTCGCCCGCGAACCACAGAGGCTCGATCTCGGCCTTCAGGGCAGGCTTGGTCCTGACATTGCCAATGCGCTTCAGCCACCAGTGCGCACGCTGATGCCGAATGAAAACCAGCGGCACCTTCCGCTCACGATGATCTGGATCACGGAATTCGAACCAAGCCGCCTCATCCGTTGCCTCAGGATGCTTGGCCAGGCCACGAGGAATCTCCTTGATAATCTGCCACGGATACTCTTGCAGAATGCAGCGCATACGTGCGGCCCAAGAAAAATAGCTGATCTGCATGACAGCCCGGTAAAGCGAGTAGAGGAGGAATGGCACGAAAATGAGCACGTACGCCTGAGATGTGAACACCACCATCACGTACAGGAGTCCAGGGAACGCCGCAACCCAACCGGCCTGCCCGATCACATTCATCAGCATGTGCTTCTTCCATGCCTTCCGGGTGGGCGGGTGATCCCAAGCGGTAGGGTACTCGACAGGATTCATGTGCACTGCGCGCTTCCTCATCCGAATAGAAAAAGCCGGGGCCACAGATACGAACATCACTGAAAGAAGCGACGGATCAGATCCACTGTTTCAGCGCCGTCGATCGGCCCCAGGAATGTGCCGTCAATCGCCGTACCGACGTTGGCCACCGAATCGTTGTCCAAGGAGTCCGCCAAGCTCGCGGAAAGCCCATAACTGGCGGTTGCGAGACCGGCCCAAGGCGCCGATTTCTCGGCCACCTCTACAGCCCTTGTCAGACGAGGCGCTTTGGTGACCGCCCATTCTGTGAACGGGTTCTTCAGGTCGGCAAGTTCACGAGCGGCCCCTATCGTCTCGCCTCCGAACGTAGCGAGCCTCTGTCCGACGGTGAGGACTTCACCTGCCTCTCCCGCCGCGTGCCACGCCGCAGAGGCGCCTTTGCCGACAGCCCCGATTCCCGGCAGAGCTCCGAGCCCATCAGCCGTTACACCGATCAGGTTGCTCCAGAAGTCGGCGTCGAGCTCACCTTTGGTGAAACCGTCTTTCAAGGACTCCCAGACCACGGGATCCATCAGGCGTGTGGCAACCGCTCCCGCGCTCAACGTGGCAGCGACCAGCAACAGCACCGCGGCCGCCGTGCCACCCGTGACCACGAACAGCGCGATGATCCCGAGCGCAGCGGCAGTCCAACTGAGGATGTCCGGCAGGTTGTCTGTGATCCAGTCCAGTGCCTCGTCGAAGAATCCCGGCTCGTGGGGCGCGAGTTTCTTCGTGGCGTCGCGGATCTTGCCGGCTCGGACGCGAGCCTGATGCTCGTGCTCCTCCGCGAGCTTCCGCGCCTTGCCCCGGGTCTTCTCCAGTTCATCCTTGGCGTCGTCGACGGCGCTGTTCGCGTGGGCCAGCGCCTTCTGTGCGGAGTCGTGCCGGGAGCCTGTCTTGTCCAGGTCGGGATCGTCGCCCGCCTTGCTCGCGCGGCCTTGAGCCGAATCCACCGCGGCCTGTGCCTCTTTGGCGTCTTCCTCCAGACGCTTTGCGCGCCGTTGGAAGTCGTCGAGCGCGCCTTCCCAGCGGTCGAGCTGCCTCGCCGCCTTGCGCACCGAGTGCGCCGCGTTCTTCAAGTTCAACGGCAGCGGGCCGCCGTCGAGTTGCTCCCGGAAGGCGACGGCCGCGTCACCCTTCCAGTAGCTGCCCTCCATCAGCTTCGCGACGAGGCCATGTGTCTCTTCGAGCACCTTGGCGCAGTTGGCGAGCTTCTTGTGCAGAGCCCGTACGGTCTCGGTGCTGCCCGGCACCGGATTGAACCCCAGATGAGGGTAGTCGGGGTTCGGAATGGCGGGGTCGTACGGCGTGGACTTCATACCCTGCGGGAGATCGCCATTGCGCCGCGCGGCGGAGTCGGAGGGCGGGGTGGTCTCGATCCCCGGGGCGTACGTCACTGCGAACCCTTTCCTCTCGCACTCCTGGACTTCTTCAGCGCTTCCTCCAGCGCCTTGTCGACCTCGCGGTAGCTGTCCTTGCTCTGGCCCACGATCTTGGCCAGGTCCTCGGTCTGTTGACCGATCTCCTCGGCGCCGTACTTCCAGTCGTCCTGGAAGTCCTCGCAGGCGGAGTCCAGATCATCGGTACCAAGTCCCGTGACGGTCGCGTCGCTCAATGCCTTGCGTAGACCTTTCAGCGAATCGGCCGACTTGTTGAGCATCTTCATGAAGTGCTCAAGCTCATCGCCGTCAACGGCCAAGCGCTCTGCCACGCGTCCTACTCCTCGATCGCCCACCCGCGGAGACGGAACATTATCTTCCGATCGGCGAGACCCCGACCCGCGGGGTGTGTGAAATGCCCGACCCAGAGGGGGCGGGCCGTCATCACGGCCGCCCACACCTCCGCTGCCAACCGGCCCTACCTATTGACGGATTGGATCTCTTGCACGACGACGTCCTGATCGGCTCCGAACGTGCCCTCCGGCAGGTCTCGCTCTTCAGGGACGCCGGTGCCCGTCCAGTGGATCTTCCAGGTGATGGTCGCCCTCAGCTGGTACGAGCCATCGCCCGAAGAACGCAGGTACTTCACCCCACAAGGGGGCGTCTCCTTCGCCTTGCCCTTCGCGTACGCCTCACCGATGTGATCGCCGGTGATCTCACACACGCCGGACGCGGGATACGTCTCCGCGTCTGCCGTACCGGGATCAATCTTGAGTGAGACGGGCTCAGCGGTCGTCGTCGCGGTCACGTTCAGCAGGGGCACCGAAGCCGTCACCGACACCGGCTTGAACTTCGCCGTGTCCAGCCACGCCCACGTCGGCAGATTCACCTTCGTCGTACCCGCCGGAGCAAGGTCCACCTTCGTCGACGGCACCCGAATCTCCGCATACGCGAGCTGCGCCAACATCTCCGGCGTGATCGCCTCCGGAACATCCGCAGGCGGAGCCTCACCCGCGTCCACCCAGAAGATGTCCTTCGTGCACTTCAGCGCGCCCGGGTCACCCTCACGACCCTCGGTGACATACGAATCCCACCAATAGCCCTTACCGGCCTTGGCCTTGTTGAAATCCTTCGCCTCGCCACCATTGACGTACTTGTCGCGCTGCTCCAAGTCCCACTGAGGCCCCGTCGACTCCGCATTCCAGATCGGCTCCAAATACTTCTGCAACTGATCCGGCGTGTACTTCGGAGCGTAGTAACACGCAGGCGGAGACCACGTACCCGACGAAGACGTCACCGGACCCGCAGAACCACCCGACCCGTTCTTCGAACGATCAAAGACCACAGCACCCGCCGTCGCGGAGACCCTCTGGTCCTTCTGGCCACCGTCTACCTGCGTCTCAGAACCAGTGCCCTTTCCACCCGGGACAAAGTCCGCCCAAGCAGTTGGGCTACTTCCGAGCACCAGCACGCTCGCGAGCAGCGTGACACCGACGGTGTTCCTCGCTACGGCTGACACTGGGCCGCCCCCCTAACGGAGATGATCTGCGATGTCTGCCAGACACCTTCGGAGCTCTTGTCCAGGCGCGTGTTGTACAAGACATAGCTGTTCTTACTCACTGGCGTCTTGTTGATCTTCTTGGTCTTCTTGTCCTTGCTGTAACCCTTGCTCTCATCCGCACAGAACGTGAGTGAAGCCGACGTCTTGCCCTTAAGGGTCACCGTGCGGTCGTAATACCGCGCCTCACCAGTGACCGTGGCACCGGCATCCTTGAACTGCTGGACCCAAGTCAGCGCCGCTTCCAGCGCCTTGCCGGTGTTGTAGTACCCAAGCGCCTCACCCTTGGCATCCGTTCCGGCGATCGCTGCGTCGACGGCTCGCATGCGCTCGGCGTTGTCGGCGAGAACGGCGTCCTTGACGGAGTCGCCAGTCTTCGACCCTTCGAAGGTCAGCGTCAGGTCGGACGGCAGCTCGATCTTCGGTCGTCCCGCGGATGGCGTCGCGCTCGCCTCAGGCGAAGCCGACGTCTCACCCCCGGTGTCCGCCCCGGCGATCTTGTCGTTGGCCTTCGGCTTCTCGTCACCGCCGCCGCACGCGGCCAAAAGCAGCGCCGCTGTCGCTCCGACGGCGGCTGTGACAAGCAGGCGGGGACGGCGGTTCACGGCAGACTCCTGTGCGACGTGGGGTGCGGAAGGGCAACAACACGCTATCGGGGGCCCGTGCGACGACACCAGTGCGAACGGCGCCAAGCGGGGAACAGGAGTTGGTCATAGCGGTTCATAGGGTGACCAACTGGTCGGCCAGAACCTTCGATTGAGTGATCCTGCGGGTGGGACGCGTCACCGAGTTGGCCACCGCAAAGCCCCCCGGTCGGGCAGGACGGGAACTCGGAACCGAGACTGTGACCGGGACTGTGACCGGGACCGGGACCTGGACCGGGACCTGCGCATCCTGACGGGAAGACGTCACCGTCACCAGGGCCCGGCCGAGGCGGTCACCTGCTCACCCCGTCCCGGAAGGAGCCGTTACCGCGATCCGGCCGAACCGGTCACCTGTTCACCGCGCCCTCCGGCAGAAGCCGACACCGCAATCCGGCCGAGGGCCGTCACCTGCTCACCGTGCCCCCGGGCAGAAGCCGTTACCGCGATCCGGCCGGGGGCGGTCACCTGTTCGATCACCCCCGGCAGAACCTCGATGCTCAGCCTCGATGCTCAGCCGCGTCGTCCAGCCCGACGCCCCCGCGTCGAGCGTCCCGCGGGCTTGTGGCCTCGGGAGCCGTTCGGCCAGAGGCGTGGGCTTCGCTTCGCCGCGATGTCCTCGATCCAGCCGAGGGCCAGGATGGTCAGGCCGATCAGCGGCCACACCAGGACGAACATCCACAGCATGTACGTCGTGTCGAGGGCCGACACCGCGCGGTCGTCCTGCATGAAGGGGAGGTTGTACAGCTGGTCGAGGATCGGGACCGTGGCCATGATGAGCATGTTGTGCCACAGGTAGATCGTCACCGCGCGGTTGTTGGACAGCGTCACCAGCTTGTCCCACTTGGCGAGGCGGCCCGGCAGTGTCTGCCAGGACGGGCTGTACACGAGCAGGATCACCACGAAACCGAAGGACCACGTCGCGTCGGCGAGCGGGATGTCGTTCAAGTCCCAGCCGTCGGGGCCCAGATGGCCCGAGGCCCACCACAGAGCGAAGGCCATCAGCAGGGTCGAGCACGAGATCGCGATGTACCGCGGGATCTTCGTGAGCATCCCCTCGTGGTGCGCGAAGCCCAGGACCCAGCAGCCGCCGAAGACGGCGAAGTCGGTGATGGCGTTGCCCAGTTCGCCGGGGATGGTGACGATCCCGGTGCCGACCACCGCCGTGAGGGCGAGCGGAGCCAGCAGCGTCGCCCACGGCACGCGGCGGAACGCCCACAGCAGGAGCGGGGACGCGACGACGAACCACAGGTAGGCACGCAGGTACCAGAGCACGCCCGCGCTCTGGACCGCCCAGGTGTCCTCCAGCAGGCCCGACTCGGAGCCGATCTTCCAGGGGAACGGCGGGGCGCCTACCGGGACGATGTAGTTGAGCAGGTCGACCAGGCCCCAAGTGCCGCCGTGGTCGGGGTCGTTCACCGGGTTCCAGCCGCCCGCGAACATCATGGCCAGCGCCACCGCGCTGAAGGCCCAGAGCGGGGGCAGCAGACGCCGCACGCGTCCCCTGATCACGCCCCACGCCGGACGGCTCAGCGAGCGGGCCATCAGCGAGCCAGCCAGCGCGAACATCACGCCCATGGAGGGGAACAGGACCGTCAGCCACGCCCAGCCGAACAGGTGGTACGCGACCACGCGGACCAGGGCTATGGAGCGGAGCAGGTCCAGATAGCGGTCACGGCCGGGGCGGCGCGGAGCCGGCTTCTGCTCCGGCTCCGGCCCCTGGCCCGACAACTCCGGCTCCGGCTCCGGCCTCCGGCCCGGCTCCGGCGAGGTCTCCGGCTGCGAGGGCAGCCACGGCTGCGACGGTGCTCCCGGGTAAGGATGCGGGACCGCCGCCCTCGGGGTGCCCAGCGGCGGAGTCGCCCCCACCGGGTACTCGTGCGTGGTCATCCGACCGGCCTCCGTTCGTTCCCGCTCTGTGACGCCCGCTGCCGCGGGACCGATCCCGGCGCCTCCACCACGCCCGTGCGGCGCAGCTTCTGCCAGCGCAGCCGGCCGCCGGTGAGGGCGGTGATCCAGGACTGGAGCAGGACGACGTACATCAACTGCCGGTAGAGGATCTGCTGCAGGGGGAGGGAGATCAGGTGGGTCATGCGTTCTTTGTCCAGGCGGAAGGCGTACGCCGCGCAGACCGCCTGCACGGCGAGGACGCCGAGCCAGGCGATGATCGTCTTCTGGGTCGGGCCGAAGACGACGCCGTACAGGAGGAAGACGTCGATCAGGGGCGCGAGCAGCGGGGCCAGGACCATGAAGAGGGAGACCAGCGGCAGGCCGACCCGGCCGAAGCGGCCCGACGGACCCCGTTCGACCAGGGCTCGGCGGTGCTTCCAGATCGCCTGCATGGTGCCGTACGACCAGCGGTAGCGCTGGGACCAGAGCTGCTGGACGGACTCCGGCGCCTCCGTCCAGGCCCGCGCCTTCTCGGTGTAGACGACGCGCCAGCCGTCACGGTGGAGGGCCATCGTGATGTCGGTGTCCTCGGCGAGCGTGTCGTCGCTCATGCCGCCGACGCGCTCCAGGGCGGAGCGGCGGAAGGCTCCCACCGCGCCCGGGATCGTCGGCATGCAGCGCAGGATGTCGTACATACGACGGTCCAGGTTGAAGCCCATCACGTACTCGATGTGCTGCCAGGCGCCGATGAGGGAGTCGCGGTTGCCGACCTTGGCGTTGCCCGCGACCGCGCCGACCTGCGGGTCGGCGAAGGGCTGGACGAGTTCGCGGACGGTCTCCGGTTCGAAGACGGTGTCGCCGTCCATCATCACGATGATCTCGTGGCTGGCGTTCGCCAGACCCCGGTTGAGGGCCGCGGGCTTGCCGGCGTTGTGCTGGCGCACGACGCGTACGTTCGGCAGGCGCAGGTCCTCGACGATGCGGGCGGTGCCGTCGCTCGATCCGTCGTCGATGACGATGATCTCGATGGGATGCTCGCTGGCCATGAGGGAGTGCACCGTGTTCTCGATGCACTTGGCCTCGTTGTACGCCGGGACCAGCACGGACACCGGTTCGGTGATCGGTGTCGGACCCCAGCGGAAGCCCTTGCGGCGGACCCGGCGGGCGTGTGCGGCGGAGAGCAGCAGCATCAGGCCGAAGCGGGTGAAGACCAGCACGCCGATGATCGCGATGCCGACGACCAGGACGTCGGTGGTCTTCTCCGAGGCCTGGACCAGGAAGATCCAGGCCTTGCCCTTCCAGAGGTCGAGGCCGGTCACGGGGGTGTGCGCGCTCGGGGCGTTCAGCGCTTCGGTGAGGTTCTCGAAGTCGTAGCCCTGCTTCTGGAGCTCGGGCACGAACTTGTCGATCGCCTGCACGGTCTGGTGGCGGTCGCCGCCCGAGTCGTGCATCAGGACGATGGCGCCCTTGCCGCCCTTGGGCGTGGCCTGGCGGATGATCTCGTCGACGCCCGGCTTCTGCCAGTCCTCACTGTCGGTGTTGTTGACGACGGTGATGTAGCCGCGGGTGCCGATGTACTGCGTCACCGGCCAGGACTTGTCGTCCATGGCGTCGGCGAAGGAGGAGTACGGGGGGCGGAAGAGGGACGTACGGATGCCCGCCGCGCCCTCCAGCGCCAGCTGGTTCTGCGACAGCTCCCAGTCGATGCGCTTCTTGGACTGGTACGACAGGTCGGGGTGGTTGAAGGTGTGCAGGCCGACCTCGTGGCCCTCCTTCACCATGCGCTCGACGAGTTCCGGGTAGCGCGAGGCCATGGTGCCGGTGACGAAGAAGACCGCGTGGGCGTGGTGCGCCTTGAGGACGTCCAGGACCTTGGGGGTCCAGGTGGGGTCCGGGCCGTCGTCGAAGGTGAGGACGAGACGGTGGTCCGGGACGCTCAGGCTGGTCGTACGGCCGCTGCGGGTGTCGATGACCGGGCCGCCGTCGAGGATCTTCTCCGGCACCTTGTCGGTGGCCGCCTCGGGCTGGATGCGGTGGTCGGCGAGGATCTCGCTGTGCACGTAGCCGCGCAGCATCAGCATCGCCATCAGCGCGACCAGGATGAGCGTGGGCAGCAGGAAGCGCATGGGCAGACGTCGGCGCCGGGCGTTGCGGTCCTGCTTCGGGGTGGCGCGGGAGCCACGGCCCGGCGCGCTGGGCGCAGGACCGTGACGGCTGGTGCGGGACATCAGAGGAGGTTCTCCGGGGACAGGAGGGAGAGGGAGAGGGAGTACGGGGAGCTGAGGACACCCGACTGCGCGGACTCCGCGCGGATCTGGGCGACGGGCGCCACCACGACGGAGTGGGCCACCGTGTCGGCGCCTGTCCCGGCTCCGGCGGAACCGCCGGTGCCCGCGGTCTCCGTGGGATCGACCGTGGCGCCGGGGGTGGTGGCGGTGGCGGTGCCCGTGGGCGGGTCGACCACCGGGTTGCTGGGGTCGGGGTCCGGGCCGGGGTCCTTGGTGGTGGCGCCGGGCTTCGGCTTCTTCGTCGTCGACGTGGTCGGCTCGGGGTCGCTGGACGCGCCCGGGGAGGCGGCCCTGTCCGAGGCTCCGGGCGCGGGGGTCGACCCGGGCGAGGGCGTCGTGCCGTCACTGGCCGTCGCCACCGCGCCGGGCGCGGTGGCGTTGCCGGTGCCGGACGGGTCCACCGACTGAGAGGGCAGCGGCGAGGTGTCGACCTGGCCGGCGGGCTGGTCCTTCTCCTGGCCCGGGACCGGGAGCCAGGGCGCGTTGGAGTTGCCGGACAGGAGCGTGGCGACGATCACGACGGCGTAGACCGCGCAGGCCACGGCGACGAGCATGCCGAGGCGGCGGAAGCGGCGGCTGCGGCGGCCGGACTCGTCGACGAAGACGGGGCCGTCCGAGGCCTCCTGGGTCGTCGGGGCGCCCTTGGCCTGCTGGACCAGCCAGTCGTCGAGCCGGCGGCCCGCGCCGTCGAGCTGGACCGTGACCTCGTGCGGGTCGTGGGTGTGCTCCGGGTCCTCGGGGCGCTCCCAGGAAGAAGGCAGGGGACCGTCGAGGTCCGGCACGGGTCCGGAGAGCAGCTCGGTCTCCGGGCCGTCGTCGAAGAAGGGCCGCGTCCCCGCCGTACGGGCGGCGAGGGAGGGCCCGGCGTCCGCCGGGCCGGCGGAGGTGAACCACGCCCCGGGCGCGTGGCCGGAGGGCGATCCCGCCTCGGACGCACGGCCGGAGAACGCCTCGTCGTCCGTCACGAGACCGGCGAGCAGCTCGGTCTCCGGCTCCGGGGTTCGCTCGGAACGTCCGCCGGTTGCTCGCTCGGCGCGTTCCCCACGCTCAGGACTGATGCCAACTCCCATATTCGGCCACGAAGCCGTTTCACCGCCGGCCCTCGGCCAGGCGATCGACTCCTTGGCTTCCAGCCCAGGTGACGGATCGTTCAGCCGCCCGTCCGGCGGAGCGACATCATGTCGAGCCGGTTGGGCGTCTTTCCGCCAGTTTTCAACGCGCACGTGCTTCCCCCCACGGGACAGTTCACGGGTGCGCGACGACTCCGGGCAAAACTCACCATGTCGTCCGGACCGAGCCCCCACCCGGCCCGAGCGCCCCCAATATCACACTGTGCCCGGACGAAGAATGTAGCGCATGGGTGGGACTCGTGTGGTTACGTCTCATGTACAGCTCATCAAAACGAGTGCATCGGTGGCCGGAATCCACCCTTCCTCCGGGCTGAGAAGCCACTCTTCCTCGGTCGCGAGTTCGACGGCTGCTCGCCCGAGCGCATCGATCCCCGGGTGCACAAGTCCCTTTCGCCACACCAGTGACACGGGTGACAGGGGAACGGGGTCGACGAGCGGCTTCGTCACTGTTCCGGGCATGGCCGGAAACTCCACTACGGCGAGGACGGGCGTCCGCTTCTTCGCCATGATCCGCTGGAATTCCTCGGCTCCGAGCGCCACCGGCGCGGGTGAAGCGAGGGTGATCCCTCTTCCCTCGAACAGGTGACGCGCCAGTTCGGTCCACTCCAGCGTCCGGGGGTTTCCCGCTCCGGCGTACACCGTCTCGCCCGCGAGCGCGGCCAGCGGCACCACGTCCAGGGCGGCGAGGTGGTGGTCCTCGGGCAGGACGACGGCCATCGGCTCGTAGCGCACGATCCGCTGTTCCAGCCGGGCCCGTACGGCCGGGTCGAGTCCCGCGAACCGGCCGAACGACGCGTCCAGGCGTCCGGCGAGCAGCTCCGCCGCGGCGCCGGTGAGCCCCGTCTCGTAGCGGGCCATCAGTTCACTGCCGGGGGCGAGCTCGCGGGCCCGGTCGAGGACGCGGCTGGAGACCAGGCCGGGCGTATTGACATCGACGAGCAGCGGCCGCTCCTCGCCGCCTCGCCCCGCGAAGGCGTCCAGCAGCGCGTCGTGCGCCTCCAGCAAGCGGCGCGCGTACGGCAGCAGCCGCTCGGCCTCCACCGTCGGCGTCACCTGCCGGGTCGTCCGCACGAACAGTTCCGCGCCGAGCTCCCGCTCCAGCCGGCGGATGTCGCGGCTCAGGGACTGCTGGGCGACGTACAGCCGGGCGGCGGCGCGCGTGAAGTGCAGCTCCTCGGTGACGGCGAGGAACGCGCGCAGGAGACGGGGGTCCAGATGACCGGGGAGGGGGCGTTGGCCAGGCATCACGCGAACCTACAACCCAGGTGCGTCAATCGCGACGGAGTAAGTGTTGGACCGCTCCCGCGGTGCCGGGTGACGGTTCACCCATGTCGCCGCTCACCCCGTACCGCCGTCTCTTCGCGCTGCCCGGCACCCGTGCCTTCACCCTCGGCAATCTCGTCGCGCGGCTGCCCATGGGCATGTTCAGCGTGAGCGCGGTCATCATGATCGCGACTTCGCGGGGCTCGTACGCCCTCGCCGGAGCCGTCACGGCGACCGGTCTGGCGGCGACGGCGGTGGTCGCTCCCTGGACCGCGCGGCTCATCGACCGGCACGGCCAGGCCCGGGTGGCCGTGCCCGCCACGGCCTTCGCGCTGCTGGGCGGGATCGGACTGGTGGTGTGCGTGCGTCTCGGGGCGCCCGACTGGACCCTCTTCGCCGCGTACGCCGCCACCGCCACGACCCCCAACACGGGCGGGATGTCCCGCGCGCGCTGGGCCCACCTCCTCAAGGGCGACGCGGCGGCGCTGCACACCGCGAACTCCTTCGAGCAGGCCGCGGACGAGCTGTGCTTCATGCTCGGCCCGGTGCTCGCGGCCCTGCTGTGCGGGACGCTCTCCCCCGAGGCGGGCATGCTGGTGGGGTCCGCCCTGCTGATGACGGGCGTCCTGCTCTTCACCGCGCAGCGTTCGACGGAGCCGCCGCCCCAGCCGCGTACGACGTCCGCCTCGCCCGTGCTCGCGCCCGGAATGCCCCCGCTGCTCCTCTCCTTCCTCGCCACCGGCGCGGTCTTCGGCGCGATGGAGGTGGTGACCATCGCGTTCGCGGACGAGCGGGGGCACAGGTCCGTCGCGGGCGCGGTCCTCGCCCTCCAGGCGGCCGGGTCGTGCGGGGCGGGTCTGCTCTACGGAGCCGTCGCGGGGAGCGCCGCCTCCTCCGACTCCGCGCGCCCCGTGCGGCGGTACGTGCTGTGCGTCGGGGTGATGGCGGTCCTGCTGACGCTGCCCCTGCTCGCCGTCCGGCTCACCGGCTCGCTCGCGGTTCTCGCGGGGGCGCTGCTCGTGGCGGGCATGGCGACCGCCCCGACGATGGTCACCGGGATGACGCTGGTCCAGCGGCGCACGCCCGAGGGCCGGCTGAACGAGGGCATGACCCTCGCGGTGACCGGGCTGCTGGGCGGGATAGCCGGGGGCTCGGCGGCCGGCGGGTGGATGGTCGAGCACGTCTCACCGGCCGCGGGATACACCGTGCCGGTCACGGCGGCGGCGGTCGCGTTCGTGATCGCCGCACTGGGCGCGAGGACGGACGGGAGGACCCGGGCGGGGACACACACGGGAACACGTGTGGTGCGCGCGGCGCGACGCCGGGCCCCCGCCGTGCCGGGCGTGAGGACGGAACGGGCCGGGGAGGCCCCCGTCACCACCCCCGCCGCGCAGGGGACGAGGAGCGGCACGTAACCCCGGAACCACAAGCCCGACGGCCACCCCGACGGGCAGCCACCGCGCGACCCGCCCGACGGCCACCTCGACAGGCAGCCACCGCGCCACCCGCCCGTCGGCCACCCCGCCACCCCGCCGACAGCCCCGGCGGGACACCGCACCGCCCCGCCCGGCGGACATCCCGCCCTCCAGCCCGGCGGACATCCCGCCGCACCGCTGTCCGGGCCCGGCGGACACCCCGCCGCCCGGCCCGGTGGATATCCCGTTGCCCTGGCTTCGGACCACCGTTGCCCTGGCTTCGGTCCCACCGCTGTCCGACCTGTGCTGCCTTTCGGACTCCCGCCGTCCGACCCGTCGAACCCCTGCCCCAATTCCGGCGCACCCCATTGACGCCCCCACGGCCCCCACATACCTTCCCCCGTCGAAGCGCTTCGACGTCATGCATCGAAACGATTCGACGAACGCTGCGCGGCGGCCCGATACCCATCCAACTCCCCTGGAGGCAATGGATGTTGACGACACGAAGGCGTGTGGCGGCGACGGTGGCGGTGGCCTTGGCGGGCGCCCTGCTGGCGACGTCCTGCGGCGGCTCCGACGGCGGCTCGTCGGACGGCAAGACGCTGAAGCTGTGGCACTACGAAGGGCCGGACAGCGCGATGGGGGTGGCCTGGAAGGCGGCCATCAAGGAATTCGAGGCGCAACACCCGGGCGTGCGGGTGAAGTTCGAGGAGAAGGGCTTCGAGCAGATCCAGAAGACGGCGCCCATGGTCCTCAACTCGAACGACGCCCCCGACCTCATGGAGTACAACAAGGGCAACGCGACCGCGGGACTCCTGTCCAAACAGGGGCTCCTCACCGATCTCACCGCCCAGGTGACCGGGCGCGGCTGGGACAAGAGGATCAGCGGCGGAGTGCGGACCATCAGCCGGTACGACACCAACGGCGTGATGGGCTCCGGCAAGTGGTACGGCGTGCCCGACTACGCCGAGTACACGATGGTCTTCTACAACAAGGACCTCTTCAAGAAGTACGGCATCGCGGAGCCCGGTACGCCGGCCGAACTCACGGCCGCCATGGACACGTTCGTCGCGAAGGGCATCACCCCGCTCGCCAACGCGGGCGCGGAGTACATGGCCCAGCAGTACCTCTACCAGCTGGCCCTGTCCAAGGCCGACCGGTCCTGGGTCGACAGCTACGAACTCTACGAGGGCAGGACCGACTTCCACGACACGGCCTGGACGTACGCCGCGACCACGTTCGCCGACTGGGTGAAGAAGGGCTACATCGGCAAGAAGTCCAGCGGGCTCAAGGCCGAGGACGCGGGCGTCTCCTTCATCCAGGGCAAGAGCCCGATCCTGTTCTCCGGCAGCTGGTGGTACGGCCGCTTCAAGACGGAGAACACGTTCGACTGGGGCACCTTCCTGTGGCCCGGGAGCAATCTGACCCTCGGCTCCGGCGGCAACCTCTGGGTCGTCCCCAAGGGCGCGAAGAACAAGGACCTCGCCTACGACTTCATCGACATCACCCTGTCGAAGAAGATCCAGAACCTGCTGGGCAACCAGGGCGGCGTCCCGGTGGCGGCCGACCCCGCGGCCATCACGGACCCCCGGGCCAAGACCCTGATCGCGGACTTCAACACGCTGTCCGGGAAGGACGGTCTCGCCTTCTATCCCGACTGGCCCGTCGCCGGCTTCTACGACGTCCTCGTCTCGGAGACACAGAAACTGATCACCGGGAGCGAGTCCCCGGACGCCTACCTGTCCGCGTTGCAGAAGGCGTACGACAAGGGCGTACCGAAGACATGACGGTCACCGTCGGGCGGGGCGGCCGGGTCGTGCGCGGGCAGCACGGCGACGCGACCCGCCCGCGCCGTCCCCGCACCTCCTACGCCCTGTTCCTGCTCCCCGGGTTCATCGCGTTCCTCGTGGTCGTCGTCGTCCCCTTCCTGATGAACACCGGTGTGAGCTTCACCGACTGGCAGGGGGTCGGCAGTCCCCACTGGTCGGGTCTGGCCAACTACCGCGAGCTGATGGATGATTCCGAGTTCTGGGCGTCCTTCCGGCACAGCCTGTTCATGGTCGTCGCCATGGCCGTCGTACCGACCGTCCTCGGACTCGTCCTCGCCGCCGCCCTGTTCGACTTCGTCGCCGAGCACTTCGGGACGCGGACGGCGGCCGTGCTCCGCGCCTGCTTCTACCTCCCCCAGGTCCTGCCGATCGCCGTCGCCGGCATCGTCTGGAGCTGGATCCTCGCGCCCGACAACGGATCGCTCAACGAACTGCTCCAGGCCGTCGGCCTCGGATCCTGGCAGCAGGACTGGCTGGGCGACCCCGACCTCGCGCTCTACAGCGTCATGGGCGTGATGGTGTGGGTGCAGATCGGGTTCCCGCTCGTCGTCTTCATGGCGGGGCTGCAACGCGTGGACCCGCAGCTGCACGAGGCCGCCGAGCTGGACGGCGCGGGCTGGTGGCGGCGGTTCTGGCACATCACGCTGCCGCAGATCCGCCCGGAGATCTCGGTCGTCCTCCTGTGGTGCACGATCGCCGCGCTGAAGGTGTTCGGGGCGGTGTACGTCCTGACGAAGGGCGGTCCGGGCGGCGCCACCGACGTGCCGTCGTACTTCTCCTTCACGACCTTCTTCGAGAAGACGCAGGTCGGCTACGGCGCCGCGATCTCCACCGTCCTCACCGTGATCATCCTGGCCCTGGCACTGATCGGGCTGACGTTCCAGACGCGTGCCGAGGACGCCGAGGAAGGGGTCCGCGTATGACAGCCCTCCGCCGCTACCCGGTTCTGGTGGCTCTCGTGATCGGCGCGCTGTTCATGGTGCTGCCCTTCGCCGTCGTCGCGGTCAACGCGGTCAAGTCGCCCGCCGAATATTCCGAGCACGGACCCCTCAGCCTCCCGCACGGCCTCTACCTCGACGGTCTCAAGGACTTCTGGCAGCGCGTGGACTTCGGGCAGAAGCTCCTCAACTCGGTCCTGATCTCCGGGTCGGTGGCGGTCGGGGCCGCCGTGCTGTCGGTCCTGAACGCGTACGCCATCGGCATCGGCCGGATCAGGGGCCGCACCTGGGTGCTCGCCTTCTTCGTCCTCGCCAACACGCTGCCGCAGGAGGCGCTGGTCTACCCGGTCTACTACCTGAGCAAGCAGGCCGGCCTCTACGACACCAGGCTCAGCGTGATCATCGTGTTCACCGTGATCCAGGCGGCCTTCGGCACCTATCTCCTCTCCTCCGTCCTCGGGCGGTTCCCGCGCGAGATCATCGAGGCCGCGCGGATCGACGGGGCGAACCGGTGGCAGGTGCTGTGGCGGATCGTGGTCCCGGTCAGCCGCCCCACGATCGGCGTGCTCCTCGTCTTCTTCTTCATCTGGACGTGGAACGAGTTCCTGCTGCCGCTGGTCATGCTGATCTCCAACGACAACCAGACGGTGTCGGTGGCCCTCGGTGTCCTCCAGGGCCAGCGTCTGATGGACGCCACGATGACGAACGCGGCCGCCCTGCTGGGTGTCCTGCCCGCCATCGTCTTCTTCCTGCTCTTCCAGCGGACCCTGACCCGCGGCATCGCCGTCGGCACAGTCAAGTAAGGGGTACGAGAGTGAAGTTCACGGACGGCTACTGGCTGCTGCGCGAGGGCGTCACCGCGGCCCACCCGGTCGAGGTCCTCGACGTGACCTCGGGCCCCGGCGGTCTGGAGATCCACGCGCCGACGCAGCCCATCCGGCACCGCGGCGACCTGTTGAAGGGACCGGTCGTGACGATCAGTGCCCATGCGCCGATGCCCGACGTCATCGGCGTGACGTTCACCCACTTCCAGGGCGAGGAGCCGCGCGGGCCCCGGTTCGAGGTGCGCGGGACCGGGTTCGCGCCGCTCGCGGAGTACGACGACAACTTCGCCACCCTCACCGCGGGCGCCCTGTCCGTCCGGGTCTCTCGCACCACCCCCTGGCACATCGACTTCCTCGCGCACGGCCGCACGCTCACCAGCAGCGGCCCCAAGGGCATGGGCATCATGCGGGAGGCGAGCGGCGCCCACTATCTGCGCGAGCAGCTGAACCTCGGTGTCGGCACGCAGGTCTTCGGCCTCGGTGAGCGGTTCGGTCCGCTCGTCAAGAACGGCCAGGTCGTGGACATGTGGAACGCGGACGGCGGTACGGCCACCGAACAGGCCTACAAGAACGTGCCGTTCTATCTGACGGACGCGGGCTACGGCGTGTTCGTCGACCACCCGGGGCGGGTCTCCTTCGAGGTGGGTTCGGAGGCGGTCTCCCGGGTCCAGTTCAGCGCCGAGGCCCAGCAGTTGACGTACTACGTCATCCACGGCCCGACCCCGAAGGACATCCTGCGCACGTACACGGCACTCACCGGGCGTCCGGCCCTGCCGCCCCCGTGGTCCTTCGGGCTGTGGCTGTCGACGTCCTTCACCACCTCCTACGACGAGGACACCGTCACCTCCTTCATCGACGGCATGCGGGAGCGCGAACTCCCGCTGTCCGTCTTTCACTTCGACTGTTTCTGGATGCGCGAGTTCAACTGGTGCGACTTCCGGTGGGATCCGCGGGTGTTCCCCGATCCGGAGGGGATGCTGGCGCGGCTGAAGGACAAGGGGCTGCGGATCTGCGTCTGGATCAACCCGTACATCGCGCAGCGCTCACCGCTGTTCGCGGAGGGGCGGGCCCTCGGGCATCTGCTCAGGCGGCCCGACGGAAGCGTCTGGCAGTGGGACCTGTGGCAGCCGGGCATGGCGCTGGTCGATTTCACCAGTCCGGACGCCCGCCGGTGGTACGCCGCGAAGCTGGAGGCGCTGCTCGCGCAGGGCGTCGACTGCTTCAAGACGGACTTCGGCGAGCGGGTCCCGGTGGATGTGGCGTACGCCGACGGAGCCGATCCGGAGCGGATGCACAACTACTACACGTACCTCTACAACCAGACCGTGTTCGATGTGCTGCGCAAACACCGAGGGGAGCACGAGGCCGTCGTCTTCGCCCGCTCGGCGACCGCGGGGAGCCAGCAGTTCCCGGTGCACTGGGGCGGCGACTGCGAGGCGACGTACGCGTCGATGGCCGAGTCGCTGCGCGGCGGGCTCAGCCTCGGCATGTCGGGGTTCGGGTTCTGGAGCCATGACATCGGCGGCTTCGAGGGGACCCCGACGCCCGCGCTGTTCAAGCGGTGGATCGCCTTCGGGCTGCTGTCCTCGCACAGCCGGCTGCACGGCTCGTCCTCGTACCGGGTGCCGTGGCTGTTCGACGAGGAGGCCGTGGACGTCCTGCGGCTGTTCACCCGGCTGAAGCTCGGCCTCATGCCGTATCTGTACGAGGCCGCCCGCACCGCCCACGCGGAGGGCGTGCCGATGATGCGGGCGATGGTCCTGGAGTTCCCGGACGATCCGGGGTGCGCGCATCTGGAGCGGCAGTACATGCTCGGCCCGGATCTGCTGGTCGCGCCCGTCTTCAGCGACGACGGGGACGTCTCGTACTACGTGCCCGAGGGCACCTGGACCCGCTACCTCGGCGGGGCACCGGTGACCGGGCCGCGCTGGGTGCGCGAGCGGCACGGTTTCAGAAGCGTGCCGCTGCTCGTGCGGCCGGGCGCGGTGATCCCGGTGGGCGCGGTGGACGACCGGCCCGACTACGACCACGCCGACGGCGTCACCCTGCGCGCGTACGGCCTGGAGCGGGGCGCCAAGGTGACCGTGCCGGTCGGCGGGGTGACCTTCACCGTCGTGCGCGAGGGGGACACCCTGCGCGCGTCCTGCGCCGATCCCGCGGCGCCCTGGGGGCTGGCCGCGGGCGCGCGCGAGGTGCGGGCCCGGGCCGGGACGGGCTTCCTCTCCCTGGAGCTGGGGTCCGAGTGATGGTCAAGATCACCGATGTGGCGCGGCACGCCGGGGTCTCCCCGAGCACCGTCTCCTACGCCCTCAGCGGCAAGCGGCCGATCTCCGAGGCGACCCGGCGGCGTGTCGAGGAGAGCATCCGCAGGCTGGGCTACCGCCCGCACGCGGGGGCCAGGGCGCTCGCCAGCAGCCGGTCGAACGTCCTCGCGCTGGTGATCCCGCTGCGGGCGGGCATCCATGTGCCGGTGGTGATGCAGTTCGCGGTGTCGGTGGTGACGGCGGCCCGTCGGCACGACCACGACGTCCTGCTGCTCACGCAGGAGGAGGGCGAGGACGGGCTGCGCCGGGTCGCGGACACCGCGCTGGTGGACGCGCTGATCGTGATGGACGTCCAGCTCCACGACCCCCGGCTGCCGTTGCTGCGCGCGCTGGACCGGCCGTCGGTGCTCATCGGGTTCCCGGCCGCCACGGACGGGCTCACCTGCATCGACCTGGACTTCAAGGCGGCCGGTGAGCTGTGCGTGGAGCGGCTCGCGGGGCTCGGGCACCGGGCCGTGGCGCTGGTCGGGTCGCCGCCGGAGGTGTATGTGCGGGGGACGGCGTTCGCGCAGCGCGTGGTGCAGGGGTTCACGGCCGCCGCCGACCGGGGCGGGCTCGCCTCCTCCGTCCACCCCTGCGAGGCCTCGCCCGCCGCCGCTCGCCGGATCGCCGAGCGGCTTCTGCGCGAACAGCCCGCGTTGACCGGCGTCGTCGTCCACAACGAGCCGGTCCTGGAGCCGCTGATCGATGCCTTCGAGCAGCTCGGCCTGCGGGTTCCGGCCGACCTGTCCGTCACCGCCATCTGCCCGGACGAGGTCGCCGAGGGCCTGCGCGTCCCGGTCACCTCCATCGCCATCCCGTCCGCCGAAGTGGGCTCGCGGTCCGTCGAGTTGCTGATGCGGAAACTGGCGGGCACGCCGGTCGCGGAGGCGACTCTGCTGACTCCCCGGCTGACGGAACGCGCGAGTACGGCACCGCGCACGCTGAACGCCTGAGGAGCCATGGAC